>JBDTPM010000189.1:0-25528 GCA_039932695.1 Gallionella sp.
TCATGGAATCCCAAGCGGTGCTGGGAAAAGTGAGCGCCGGGGGTTCCCCCAGCGATCGCCATGCTGAATGCTCCGATTGTCACAACCCGCACCGCGTGACAAAAAACCACCTGTTCAACGATGATCCCTTCACACCAGCCGACAGCGGCACGCACAAACACGTTATCGCCGCAGGCGACACCACCCCCCACAACAACCTCGCCTCCGGCTCGCTGCGTGGCACTTTCGGTGTGGAACCGAAGTATCTCTCTGCCGAATTCGGCATCCACCCATTCAGATTTGAGGCGAAGCGCGGCGATGGCGGCACCAACGCGTTTACTTCCGTTACCAGCAGTTATGTTACGCGTGAGTACCAGGTCTGTTTCAAATGTCATTCCCCTTACGCCTATGACGAGACGGACACCACCGCTTTACCATTGGGATATAGCGGCGGCACTACAATAGGCACCAACGGTTTTAACTATTACTCAGACACCGCAATGGAATTCCAGGCCCCATCCACTCACAAAGGCGCACCTGCCAGCACCGCAGATTCCGGCGCATCCTCAACCTACTCAGCTAACAATCACCGCTCTTGGCATCCGGTGATGGACAATACTGGCCGCACCAGCGCCCTACTCGGCTCGCCCAGCCCGAACACCTGGCGCAGTCCCTGGAACGGTTCCAATATCGATGGGCCTACGGCTACTACGCTCGTTGACGCTGTCGGCAATCAGACGATGTATTGCAGCGATTGCCATGGTTCATACACCAACATGGCCGAAGGAGTCGTTCCGGTGAATGGCCAGGACGGAAATTCGTGGGGACCGCACGGTAGCACCGAGAATTTCATACTGAAAGGCACATGGAATACCGGCGCTGCCGATACCAACGGCTCGGACACCCTGTGCTTCCGCTGTCACGATGGGAATCAATACGCAGATGCCAGCGGGGCACCCGCATCCGCGCTGAACAGCGGTTTCGGCGGATCCGGTAACGACATCGCTTATGGCGCACCTATCAACAACCTCCATCAGAGACATGCGTTCTACGCCACGCAGTCTATTCCTGCAGGTGAATGGCGCTGCACCTCATGCCACACCGGGACGGCACACGGCTGGAAGAACAAGGCATTTCTGGTCAACCTCAATGACCTTGGCCCGGAGATCACTGCGATCGGCGGCGAGGTGGCGCCGGGCAACATCACCCTCTCTGCCGGCCAGGCTGTCCCCAAAGGTACTGTCGCGCCCGCCGCCATTTTCCCCAATGGCTACACCAACGGGTCCTATTACAGGGGTGCTTTCCTGCGCGTGAACAGCAATTTCGCCCCGAGTAGCGGGTGGGTAAAAACTGACTGTGCGGGTGGATGCCATTGACCCGCATGATTTATATGCCAAATTGCATGTGATTTGTCCTGCAGGATCGATTTTCGAGCAGTGATCCGGCAAATAAATAATCTGCGGGTAGAGCAGCTTGGACTGAGGTCTGTGAGCTATCCGTCGGCGCCTCTACCTGCTGTCGGACTTGGCCTGTACAGGCTTATGATTTCCCCTAAGGTCGGGCAACGCGCTCAGGCTGAGAATGACAGCCACACTTGGTCTCGTAACGGGCAAACGATAGCTCGTCGGGCGATTGCAGCGTACAATCAAAACATGAACATCCGCTTTCAGAGAGACCCGCAATGAGCGCCTCGATGGCCGAGAACGCCGTCATGCCTGGCATCATCGAAGAACACCCCCCCACGATCACAGTGGCAGGCCGGACCGTTTCCGAAGTTCCGCTGCGCGTCAAAGGGTTTCTGGCGTTTGCTGCAGTCGTCATCTATGCGGTACTCCTTACAACTTTCACGTTCAACAAAAAGGCCGAGCTGGTGGACGAGTTTGAACGGCTGCAGAATCTGTATAAGGTCGAGGAGCAGCTCAGGCAGGTGGACGCCACCGCGTTTCACATTGTCATGGCGGTCTTCATCAATTCGGACAAGGATGACCAGAATTCGGTGGTGCAGCGCTTTCAGTCCAATTACGAACTGCTCAAAAGAAAAAACGCCGAACTGACGATGCGCTATCCTTACGCCAGTGTGAACCTTGCCGGGGTCGAGCAGGCATTGGCGCTGGCCACCGCGCATCCTTCCGCAACTGCTTTGGCCGGGATGAATTCCGAATTACTCAAGGTCAAGATCGAGGTCACACAGCACATCGATGAATCGCGGCGCGAGCAAATCGCAACTGCGGAACGTTTCCATATGCAATGGGATTCGGCAGCACTTGCCTCGCTGTTATTCGGATTGATAGGCCTGTTGTTGCTGGGCGCCATCATCGGATTATTTTTCACGCGGCTGACCCATGACCTGCACACGCTGAAAGCCAGGGCACTGGACATCATCAGGGGTGAGCGTAATGTTCTGACCCCGGTGACACGCAATGACGAGGTGGGAGAATTGATGCAAGCGGTTAACCAGATGGCAAGTGCTCTGGACGAGCGGGAAAAGGAACTGGTGATCGCGCGCCAGAAATATTTCCACCAGGAAAAGATGGCCGCGGTCGGGGCACTGGCCGCCGGAGTGGCCCATGAAATAGGCAACCCCATAGCGGCCATGTCGGGTGTTCTGCAGGAAATGGTCCACGAACAATCGACCGGGAAGCGCAAAATGGCAGAAGGCAGCAAACTCGCCATGCTACAAACCCATATTCATCGTCTTTCAGCGATCACCCGCGAAATATCCGAGTTTGCCGCGCCACAGCCAGTGGAGCGTCAACTACTGGACCTGAACGGGTTGGTGCGCACTACTGCCGGCCTGATGGGATATGACAAGAGAATGCGGCGGGTGAACCTTCGCCTCAATCTGGACAGCCAGTTGCCGGCAATCTACGGCGTGGCGGACCAACTTACGCAGGTAATCATGAACCTGCTGATCAACGCGGCCGATGCCCTGGAGACCGCGGATGGCCGCACACAGGAGATCACGCTGCATACCGAGGTGGTCGGCGGGAATGTGCGACTTACCGTGGCGGACAATGGTTGTGGCATGGGGAAGGAAACACTCAGCAGAGTATTCGAGGCTTTTTTCACCACCAAGCGCAAAGGTAACGGGCTGGGCTTGTCACTCTGCTATTCCATCATCACCGGTCATGGCGGAACGATAGAGATAGATTCCACTCCCGGCGAGGGGACGCAAGTGCAAGTACTCCTTCCCCTGCCCGCCAATGAAGAGGGTGATACGTTATGACTTCACTGCAAGTGCTGGTTGTCGATGATGAACCGGCCATCCGCCAAGTGGTGGCTGCCCAATTGCGCAAGGCGGGACATTCCGTGGAGCAGGCTGGCAGCGGTGAAGCAGCCATGGAAAGACTTGCAAAGGGCGACGTGGACATCGTCTTGTGTGACATCAAGCTGCCCGGCTTGAGCGGCATAGAGGTATTGCGTCAGGCACGCGCTACCGGCATAGACACAGCGTTCATCATGATGACCGCTTTCGCTTCTGTGGATACGGCGATCGAGGCAATCAAGGCGGGCGCGGCCGATTACATGATCAAGCCCCTCAATAACGAAGAGCTGCTGCACCGCCTGACCAAGGTGGGCGATCTGCGCGGTCTGCGCGCGGAAAACCGGGTACTGCGCAGGCTGGTGCTGGGCGTCAACCAGGAAGTATTCGGCTTCAACTCCCCGGCCATGCGCGAGATGGAGCACATGGCCGCCAAAGTAGCGCGCACCAACAGCACGGTGCTCATCACCGGCGAGAGCGGTACGGGCAAGGGTGTGGTCGCGCGTCTGATCCACCAGCAGAGCCCGCGTGCTGACGGTGCTTTTATTCCCGTCAACTGCGGCGCTATCCCTGAAAATCTGGTGGAAAGCGAGTTTTTCGGTCACACCCGGGGTGCTTTTACCGGGGCAGACAAAGTCAGAAAGGGGCTGTTCCTCGAAGCGGATGGAGGGACCATTTTCCTGGACGAAATCGGTGAGCTGCCGCTCTCCCTGCAAGTGAAGCTGTTGCATGTGATCGAGCAAAAGACAGTGCGACCGGTAGGCAGCGAGCAAGAGCGACCGGTGGACGTACGGATCATCGCCGCAACCAATCGTGATCTCGCCGAAATGGTCACGCAGGGCAAGTTTCGCGAAGACCTCTATTTCCGGCTCAGTGTGTTTCATATCCACGTTCCTCCGCTACGGGAACGGCGTCAGGATCTCTCCGCCCTTATCAGGTTCCTGCTCCAGCGCAACACACGGCGCATGGGCAGCGGCGGAGCCCAAGTCACAATCGATCCGGGTGTCGAGGAGCTGCTGGTGAATTATGACTGGCCGGGCAATGTGCGTGAATTGGAAAATGTCATCGACCGGGTGTTGGTCATGGCAGACAGCGGCCGCATCACGCTTGCCGACCTGCCACCGCAAATCACCAAGATCTCCCAGCCTTCCGCAGCAGGAATCGGACTTCAGCTTTCCGGCACATTACGTGAGCAAGTAAAAAAATATGAGGTGGCCATCATCCTCAAAACTGTCGAAGAGACTGGCGGAGATCGTCGCGCAGCTGCACAGAAACTCGATATCGGCCTGTCCAGCCTGTACCGAAAACTGGAAGAATTCGATGGTCAATCGCTTTTGTCGGAAGATCGCTCAAGCCAAATCGAAAACCGGGCTGATTGACTTTTTTTATTTGTTTATAAACAGGGTAAACAGCCGCGACTGGATATTGGTGCCGCCATCGATTGCTCATTGTTATCGATGAATCTCTGCATGCATACAAGCGCATGAATCGGGTGCTGGCAAGGTATATACTATTGCAGCCTGATGCTGCCACTGCTAGAATTGCAATGCCGAGTTCAGGCCTGAACACACCCTCACATAAAGATATCGATCTGGAGAGAATGTAGCGATGGATGCGAGATACAACATATCATTTCTAATCGGCATTTTGGCTTTCTTCCTGTCGTCTTCGGTCGCATTTGCGGATTCCGAAGAGGAAATGAAACGCGCGAACGATTTTTATGACAAACAGCAAATGATGGATGCCGCTGTAATTTTCAAGAAGCTTGCCTTGCAGAACTACCTGCCTGCCCAGGCTCGGATGGGCGATTTGCTGGACTATACCGAAGCACACGAGGAGGCAGCTGGCTGGTATATCATGGCAGCATTCCAAGGTAATACTGATGGGGCATATGGCTTGGCTAGAATGTACTTCGGTGGTACGGGGATCAATAAAGACCCTGGTCAAGCGTTATACTGGTTCAAATTCGCTGCAGAAAAAGACAATCTGAATGCCGTGATGGTACTGGAGAGAGCCTATCGAAAAGGCGATGCTTCTGGACTACCAGTACGCGTTGACCTCAAGCAGGCTGAAGCCTGGAATGCCAAAAAAGTCATCCTGGATGCCGCCGAAAAGAAAAAGTTCGAAGAAATGAAAGCCGCCGAAATCAAAAAGCGCGAAGAAAAAGCGGACGCCATAAAGAAGGCGGACGAGGAAGCGGCAAAAAAATCCAAACAAGGACAAACAAAATGATCTTACGGAAAATGAATTCTGGTGTTTTACCTGGATTGCTCGTGGTACTGCTGTTGGCATTCGAAACGGGCAACTGTTTCGCTGCTGATATTGTCAATGGTGGCAAGCTTTATGCCAAGTATTGTGTCACATGCCACGGCGTGGATGGCGTCAACGTAATGCCCGGCGCCCCCAATTTCTCACACAGTGAAAGTCTGTTGCGCCCGGATATGTTCATTCTGGCCGCCATCAAGCAAGGCAAGAATGCTATGCCCTCCTATCAGGGAATGTTGAAGGACCAGGAAATCCTGGATGTGATCTCCTACTTGCGCACCCTGGAAAATGGCGGTCCGATGAGACCCTGACCCGACGATCACCCTGAACACCGGGTGCAAATCTCAGACCCTTCATCGCTCAAACTACCTGTCCTGAACCTATGCGCAGCTCTGTCCTTACCCTGTTTTTTGCATGTTGTTTCGCTTGCCTTAGCGTCGCGTGCGCTGAATCCAAACCCGACAACGCCGTCCTCCCTCGCGTGATTGAAAAGTTCGAAGTAGGAGAATACGTCAATGTACGAGCTCTCGCGATAGAACCCAAGAAGAATGCACTCTGGGTAGGCACTTCCGTCGGCGTGAACGAGATAGATCTTACCACTTTCAACGTTCGCAACACCTTCACCCGCGACAGCGGACTGGCGAACGAGTATGTGTTTGCCATCAGCGTTGACAAGGAAGATTACAAGTGGTTCGGCACCAACGCCGGCGGTGTCTCGCGCTACCGTGACGGCGCATGGAAGACTTACTTCCCGATGCACGGCCTGGCCGATTACTGGGTTTATTCTTTTGCCAGTCAGAAAAACGGTGACTTGTGGATAGGCACCTGGGCCGGAGTCAATCATGTCGACCTGAAGACCATGAAGTTCACGACCTACGTGAAAGAATTGATAAACGAGTGGGTATACGGTATTGACGTGGATAAGCAGGACCGCGTGTGGTTCGGCACCGAGGGCGGTGTTTCGATGTATGACGGCAAGACCTGGCGTTCCTGGAATCACCAGGACGGGCTTGGCGCACCAAACTCGAACAACCTGCCCGCAAGCACGAACACCGGGCTTGGGACACGCATGCGCCATGACCTGAGCATGCTCTCGGGGGACGGTAAATTCACTTACAATCCCAACTATACTTTCTGCATCCGGGTAGCCGCTGACCAGACCATCTGGGCAGGCACATGGGGAGGGGGCGTGGGCCACTTTGACGGCACCAGCTGGCACAATTACACTACCAAGGACGGTCTGGCGGGTGATATCGTTTACAGCATCGCCCAAGAGCAAAATGGCGTGATGTGGTTCGGAACCAACGGCGGCATCAGCCGTTACGACGGAAAAAGCTGGCACAACTACACCAAACAGACCGGCCTGCTCGAAGACCATGTGTATGCGCTGGCAGTGGCACCCAACGGCGACATCTGGGCCGGCTCCCGGCGCGGCGTGACTCGCATCGGCCGGTGAGCGTCAACCTTGAGCACAACTGAACATTTAACTGGTAACGGAACTTAAGGGGAAGTAAATGCAACTCAATATAAAACTAGTCGCAGCAATCGCGGTCGTCACGGTGGGTGTAGTAGCCGGAATCTACACGATGAGCGCAAAGCAGACAGAACAGCCCAAGCCGGAAGCAGCAGGACAACAGGGGTCTGGATTGCCGGCAGGCCACCCCCCACTCGGTCAGGAGGCTGCTCAGGCAGGAAAACTCCAGGCGGATCCGAATGCCAAGTTCACTCATTTCAGGGTCGGCAACACCAACGTCAAGTCGATATTCATTGACGGCAAAATCGTCTGGATAGGCACTTCAGGCGGCGTGATCCGCCACGATACCGGCACCGATGAATACAAGATCTTCGGCATCAACAACGGCCTGCTTTCAAATGGCATATTCCATGTTGGCAAGCTGGGCGAATTCATCGCTGCGGGAACTTATGGCGGCGGCCTGTCCCTGTATGACCAGAAGCAGGACAAGTGGGAGAATCTCAATGTTCCAAACGGTCTGGCGGATGCCTTCATCTACAAGACACTGAAGGCCAGCAACGGGGACATCTGGATCGCCACATGGTCTGGGGCCAACCGCGTCCGCGGCGGCGATCTGAAGGATCGCTCCAAGTGGGAAGTATACACGGTCGAAAACACCAAGGGCGGCCTGCCCAACGACTGGGTATATAGCCTGGAAGAAGGCAAGGACGGCGAGATCTGGCTGGCCACCGAAGGCGGGCTGGCGCGTTTCAAGGACGACAAATGGCAGAACTGGAATCACGCCAAGGGTGTGGGTGCATCGTTCGAAACTGTAAAGAATGACCCCCAGTTTGGCACCGACCCGGCCAAGTTCTCGGAGCATCACGCCAAACAAAAGAGAGAAATGGGACTGGGAGACACTGGTGTCGCCTTCAACCCGAATTACATCGTCTCCCTGGCAGTGGATCGCGAAGGAGTTGTTTGGTGTGGCACCTGGGGTGGCGGATTATCGCGCTACGACGGCAAAAAATGGACTCATTACACCATGAAAGACGGCCTGCCGGGCAATCACGTCTTCATGTTACATGTGAATCCGGCTGGAAAATTGTGGATTGGGACCAACAATGGGCTGGCCAGCTTCGATAACGGCAAGTTCAAAGTATTTACTACCGACGACGGCCTGTTCTCCAACACGATATTTTCGATGGCGACTGCCCCCGATGGCAGCCAATGGATCGGTAGCTTTGGTGGCGTGACCCATTTGGCCGCAACCAAGTAGCACAAATTTGCGGCGTTGCCGCAAGTCGGGGAATATGAAAAGGCGCATGATAAAATCATGCGCCTTTTGCATTGTATGGATAACCGGATCCCATTTTTGTATTTTCAGATATCTATCTCAGTTCCTTCAGCCAGGAATCCTTCAGCGTCACGGTACGGTTGAATACCAGTTTCACGTCGGGTTTGTGATCGCGGCGGTCGGTGCAGAAGTAGCCAAGACGTTCGAACTGGTAACGCGTTTCCGGCACGGCATCCTTCACGGTAGCTTCCACCCAGCCTTGCGCCACGGTTAGCGAAGCCGGGTTGAGGTAGGTGCAAAAATCCACGTCCTTGTCGCCATCCGGTTCCGGCACGGTGAACAGGCGGTCGTACAAGCGAAACTCGGCAGGCAATGCGTGCTCACGCGACAGGAAGTGGATCACGCCTTTTACCTTGCGGCCTTCGGGGTTCTTGCCCAGTGTGTCGTGGTCTATGCTGCAACGCAGTTCAATAACCTTACCTGTCGCATCCTTCACTGCTTCGTCGCAGCGCATCACGTAGCTGTGGCGCAAACGAACTTCGCCACCAAGGGTGAGACGCTTCCAGCCTGCGGGCGGGACTTCGGCAAAGTCGTCTGCTTCGATGATCAGTTCTTTGCCGAACGGCACGATGCGCTTGCCGAACTCGGGATGGCTGGGATGGAAGTCTGCTTCGCGCGCCTGCGCGCCGTCGAAGTTGGTGATAGTCACCCTGAGCGGATTGATCACGGCCATCATCCGCGGTGCGCGGGTTTCCAGGTCTTCGCGGATCGCCCCTTCCATGATCGCCATGTCGACGATGTTCTCGCTCTTGGAGACGCCGATGCGCTTGGCGAATTCGCGTATGCCTTCCGGCGTGTAACCCCTGCGGCGCATTCCGCTGATGGTGGGCATGCGCGGGTCGTCCCAGCCGCTGACATGCTTCTCGTTCACCAGCTGCAGCAATTTGCGCTTGCTGGTGATGGTGTAGTGCAGCTCCAAGCGCGAGAACTCGTATTGGCGCGGATGACAGGGGATGGTGATGTTGTCCAGCACCCAGTCGTACAGCGGGCGGTGATCCTCGAATTCCAGCGTGCAGATCGAATGGGTGATGCCTTCCAGCGCGTCGGAGATGCAATGCGTGTAATCGTACATCGGGTAGATGCACCACTGGTCGCCGGTACGGATGTGGTGGGCACGCTTGATGCGGTACAACACCGGATCACGCATATTCATATTGGGCGAAGCCATGTCGATCTTGGCGCGCAACACCATGCTGCCGTCGGCGAACACACCGTTCTTCATGCGCGTAAACAGATCAAGGTTCTCCGCCACACTGCGATCACGGTTCGGGCTGTTTCTGCCCGGCTGGATCAACGTACCGCGATATTCGCGCATCTGCTCCGGCGTCAGGTCGTCCACATAGGCCAAACCTTTTTTAATGAGTTCCACCGCGTAGTCATAAAGCGCGTCGAAATAATCCGACGCCCAGCGGACTTCGCCGTTCCATTGGAAGCCCAGCCAGCGCACGTCGTCCTGAATGGATTGCGCGTATTCGTTGCTCTCCCTCTCCGGATTGGTGTCGTCGAAACGCAGATTGCACGTGCCGTTGTAATCTTTCGCCAGGCCGAAATTCAGGCAGATGGACTTGGCGTGGCCGACGTGCAGATAGCCGTTCGGCTCAGGAGGAAAACGCGTGACGATACTGCTGTGCTTGCCGCTCGCCAGATCGGCAGCGATGATGCTGCGGATAAAATTGGAAACGACGGGTTGGGGCGCGCTGCTCATTACTTGTCTCTTGATGAGTTCGTGAGAATTTTGAATGGTGCGGATTCTACTCGAAAACGAGGTGGCGCTCCGGCACAGATAAACTATGTAAATGCCTGGGTTATTTGATAGAATCCGCGGCTAACCAAATGTATCCGTGCGCCTCACGCGCATCATTCCGGGACTGTGCCAAGATGAACCTGTTCAACCGTCTTCACCACCATATCGCACCGCTGATCGGAGCGCTGCTGCTATGCGCCAGCCAGGCCGCCTATGCCGATGACATCGAAGATGCGAACAGGCTTTTCAAGCAGGGTCAGCACAGTCAGGCCTTGGATCAGGTGAATGGCTTTCTTGCCAAGAAACCCAAGGACGCGCAGGCTCGCTTCTTGAAGGGTCTGATCTTCACCGAACAGGGCAAGATCACAGACGCGATCAAAATTTTCTCGGCATTGACCGAGGACTACCCTGAACTCCCCGAACCCTACAACAATCTCGCCGTACTGTATGCCAGCCAGGGCCAGTACGAAAAAGCCAAACTCGCTCTGGAAATGGCGATACGCACCCACCCCAGCTACGCCACCGCGCACGAAAATCTCGGCGACATTTACGCCAAGATGGCCAGCCAGGCTTATGACCGTGCATTGCAACTGGATCGCAGCAATACATCCACTCAAACCAAACTGGCAATGATCCAGGACTTGTTCGGAGATAACACACGCGCCAAAGAGTCATCCATCCAGGCACACAACACTTCGGGGAAAATCGAAGTGGCAGCGCCCGCAGTCGAGGCGATGGACAAACCAGTGGCCGCGCTGCCAGTGGCTGTCCAGCCCGCCCCGATCAAGCAGGCATCGGCAGTTATCCCGCCCGCCCCGGCAGACCAGAACAAGGAAGTGCTGAGAACCGTCAATGCCTGGGCTGCCGCATGGTCATCACAGGACACGAACAAATACTTGTCGTTCTATGCGGCGGATTTCAAGACACCGGATGGAGAAAGCCGCGCGGACTGGGAAGCAACACGCCGGGAACGCCTCAAAAAACCGGCATCCATCCAGGTAGGCATCAGCAATGCGACAGTAAGATTCAGCGACGGCGATCATGCCACCGTCAGTTTTCGTCAATCCTATCGCTCCAGCCACCTGAAAACCTCGGGCAAAAAGACCTTGCTGATGGTGAAATCAGGCGGCAAGTGGCTGATCCAGGAAGAGCGCTCCAAGTAAACCATGCTGCGCACTACACTCATTTTCTCGTTGATCTTCGGCGTGCTGGCAAATACGGCGCATGGCTCGCCCGACCCGCAAGGTGCTGATCAGCGCGACTCCGAAGCCAAACTGGTCAAGAGCCTGCAAGCCATCAACGACAATCGTCTCGACATCGCACTCAATGAGGTTGACAGCCTGTTGCGTGCCAATCCGAATTTCAAGCTGGCACAACTGGTCAAGGGCGACCTGCTGATGGCACGCGCAGGCGCGATCGATAAATTCGGCAGCGCTGCCAATGCGCCGCGCGACAAGATAGAAGACCTGCGCGACGAGGCACGAATCCGCCTGAAACGGGTCATGTCCCGGACAGACACCACGCTCACCCCGCGTTTCCTGTGGAAGATGGACGCCAGTCAGAAATATGCACTGGTGGTCGATACCAGTCGCGCGACACTTTTCGTCTATCAGAACGTGAATGGCGAACCGCGCTATGTCACGGACTTCTACGTCACGATCGGCAAACTTGGCACAGAAAAGATCTCCGAGGGCGATCAGCGCACACCCCTCGGCGTATATTTCGTCAAGGCCGACCTTCCAAAAAATCAGCTCGCCGACATGTATGGCAGCGGCGCATACCCGCTCAGCTACCCGAACGAGTGGGATAGAAAGAACAACCGCACCGGCAGCGGCATCTGGCTGCACGGCACACCCAGCGACACCTACAGCCGCCCGCCGCGCGCCAGCAACGGCTGCGTGGTGCTGGCCAATGAAGACCTGGAAAAGCTGGCCCCGTATCTGCAAGTCGGCATCACCCCGGTCATCATCACCAACCAGATGACCTGGAATAACGAGCAAGACCAGATCGAACGCGATGCACTGCTGCAGGAAATCGAACAATGGCGCATGGACTGGTCCAGCCTCGACACCGATGCCTATCTCGGACATTACGCGCAAGAATTTTCCAGCGGCAGCCAGGATTACCCGGCCTGGGCGAAACAAAAGCAACTGGTGAACAGCGCGAAATCATGGATCAAGGTCAACCTTACCAATCTCAGCGTATTCACCTACCCGCAACAACCCGACCTGGTGGTAGTCAATTTCGAACAGGACTACAACAGCAACAATCTGTCCAATCGCATGAAGAAGCGCCAATACTGGATCAAGCAGAACAATCGCTGGCAAATCATCTACGAAGGAGCCTCATAATATGAAACGCCTGTACACCGCTTTATTCGCGCTACTGCTGTGTTGCGCGGTTTCGCCTTCTTATTCTTCAACCAAAGGAAAATCAACCATGGTCAAACTGCACACCAATCACGGCATCATCACACTGCAACTGGATGCGAATAAGGCGCCCAACACCGTGAAGAATTTTTTGGAATACGTAAACAGCGGCTTCTACGCCAACACCATCTTTCATCGCGTGATCGGCAACTTCATGATCCAGGGCGGCGGATTTGAGCCGGGCATGAAACAAAAACCGGTCAAAGCGCCGGTCAAGAATGAAGCCGCCAACGGCTTGAAGAACGACAACTACACCGTCGCCATGGCGCGCACCGGCGACCCGCATTCCGCCACCGCGCAATTCTTCATCAACGTCAAGGACAACGGCTTCCTCAACTACCCCGGGCAGGATGGCTGGGGCTATTGCGTGTTCGGCAAAGTGGTCGAAGGCAAGGAAGTGGTGGACGCGATACGCAAGGTCAAGACCGGCAACCGTTCCGGATTCCAGGATGTTCCGCTGGAAGATGTCATCATCACCAAAGCGGAAGTGGTGTAGTAGCCGGTTATCAGGGGCCAGAGACCAGGTTTGGTGCGGCATGGCCGGGCCTGATTTTAATTTCCACGTAGCGGCTACGACCTCCTGACTCCTGCAATGCCTCATACCTTATTCATCTCTGACCTGCACCTGTGCACCAGCCACGCGCACACCACCAGACTGTTCCTGAATTTCGCCAGACATATCGCACCGCAAGCAGAGGCACTGTATATCCTTGGCGACCTGGTCGAATACTGGGCCGGCGATGACGATCTGGACGATCCTTTCCATCGCACCATCACCTCCACGCTGCGCGAGTTGAGTGAACATGGCACCAGCATCAATCTGATGCATGGCAACCGCGATTTCCTGATGGCGGAAAAGCTGGCAAATGCCTGCCACGCCACACTGCTGACCGACCCCACAATGCTCGACCTGTATGGCACCCCGACGCTGATCAGCCACGGCGATACGCTGTGCACCGACGACCACGACTATCAGGCTTTCCGCAGCCAGGTGCGCAACATCGACTGGCAACAAAAGTTCCTTGCACAGCCGTTAGCGCACCGCAAGGCTCAGATCGAACAGCTACGCCAACTAAGTGAGCAAGAGAAACGGCACAAGCAGATGTCGATCATGGATGTGAACGCCGAAGCGGTATCCGCCCTGCTGCGCGAACACGGCTATCCACGGTTGATCCACGGTCACACCCACCGCCCGGCACGTCACCTGCACCATCTCGATGGACACAATTGCGAACGCTGGGTGCTAGGCGATTGGGACACCAGGGCGAATGCGCTACGCTGCGACAGCAGCGGGATAAGATGGGAAGTCATACCGGACTGATTGCGAAAGTTCGTCTGCGAACGTCCGGATCAAACCATCGATTGCCCGGGTCGATCCACAAGCTGTCCAAAGCCGGAATCATTTTGACTGGAAGACTCGACTCTCCGACTGCACCCAGAATTGGTACATACCGATGAAAGTGTCAGGGTTTTCGTTCTCAAATATCTGCCACTGTCCAAGGTTGGTAGCGGCGCGATCATTCTGGAAACGCTGCTTGTACGCATGAAGCACATCGGCGGCGATATCAAAACCAAGAAACTTCAAATCATGTTCCCGGAGAAATTCATCAATACTGGCCAGCGTTATGCGATGTTCCTGAACATGGAACAGCAGATCGCGACATTCGCTGATGCTGAAGAAATCTGAACTGGTCAATGTGATCCCGAAATCCTCACTCTTGTCCAACCCCACCACATCCTGGCGGAATCTTCGAATCTCATTGGCTGAATCACCATAACCATTCTCGACGATGAAGTTTCGTATCCGGACGATATCCCGACGCGCCACTTCACTATAAAAACCCAGCCTCATCAGTCCGTCGGGGCGCAGCAGCGATAATAATATCCTCCACCCGGCCCATGGATCGGCAAGATGGTGCAACACCCCGGCAGACTCGATGATATCGAAGCTGCGGCCAAGTGAACCCAACTTCAGAATATCAGCCTGGGCGTACTCGATCGAGGACAAACCCAGTTCATTGGTCTTCCGCTTCGCGTAACCAAGACTGCAAATGCTCAGATCGATCGCCAGCGTCTTCGCACCAAGGAACCTCTGCGCCGTATCGATTGAATGCTGACCCGTTCCGCAGCCGGCAACAAGGATATCGATGCAGCCACTCATGGCGTGCCGCTTGAAAGAAACCAGAGGAAACTTTTTGCACAGATATCCGTCGATATTCTTTGCTTGTCCGACCGGGGGCGACCTGACCCATCGCGGATAGGGGTTTTGTTCATACTGATTCTGAACCAGAAGCGAGACACTATCCTCGATGCCAGTCAAACGCGGAATGGTGGCGCGCAATTGCATCTCTACTGCCGGTTCTCGAATCTGCTGCACCAGCACAGCAACGATTCCCCCGGACCATTGCATCTCCAGGAGCTTGGCGGCATTCGGAAGAGCGTTGAGAGGGAAATAGGCAGCCACCGCCACCAGACTATGGGCCGGCACCCGCGAATTTGTTTCCAGCTTCGCAACCAGCGTATCCCGCAATTCGCCCGCCATCCGGATCTCATCATCCGTATGCGAGAACACGTATTCATTGATGAAGCATTGCCGCGCTAACGCGCTATGGAAACTCAAGGCCGCATCTGATTCAACGTCAGAACCCTTCATCGCGGTAGCGGCTTCGAGCAGGACATACCGCGCCATGGTAAGAAAACGCTCCATCTCGATATCGATAATGGGTGCCGAGGCTAGCAGGGCGATCAGCAGCGGATCAGCAGCAAGCCTGGTGATGTCATTTGACCCGAATAAATCTTGCGCCGACAACTGCATGGGCCAGGCATCGGCTGCCCGTTTCACATGCCCCCCAAAGACCGGGTCGAGCTTGACCAACTCGATGCCAACCCGGGCCAGATCAACCGGTCGTCCCCATGGCTCGGTCAAGGCTCGAACCAAGACTGCCCTGATCTCGCTATCGTCACGCGTGCAGCTCAGGCGTTTGAGGCAGGCCACAAAGATGCTTTTGGTCTCTTCCGTTTCCTTGATTTGCAAGGACTGCTTGACGATGTTCAGGGCCATCATCGACTTGCCTTGCTCATTGAACAACAGAGCGAGATTGTTCAGGGCATCAACGAAGTCTGGCTTGGCCTGCAGCGCCAGCCGGTAGCTCGCTTCGGCTTCGTCCAGCCTGCCCAGGTCGCGCAGGGTGTTGCCCAGATTGCAGTGTGCCTCGGCAAATGCCGGCTTGAACTTCAGTGCCAGCCGGTAGCTCGCTTCGGCTTCATCCAGCCTGCCCAGGTCGCGCAGAGTGTTGCCCAGGTTGCAGTGAGCTTCGGCAAACGCCGGCCTGAACTGCATCGCCAACCGGTAGCTCGCTTCAGCTTCATCAAGCCTGCCCAGATCGCGCAGCGCGTTACCCAGGTTGCTGTGCGCCTCGACAAAGTCCGGCTTGATCTGTAGCGCCATCCGGTAGCTCGCTTCAGCTTCATCAAGCCTGCCCAAATCGCGCAGGGTGTTACCCAGGTTGCTGTGCGCCTCGACAAAATCCGGTTTGATCTGCAGCGCCCGTCGGCAGCTCGCTTCTGCTTCGTCCAGTTTGCCCAGGCTACGCAAGGTGTTGCCCAGGTTGCTGTGCGCATCGGCGTCGCCCGGTGCTAGCAGAGCCGCTTTTTGCATGGGTTCAAGCGCGTCGGCATTCCGACCCATCTGACTGTAAGCCACACCCAGAACTGTCCAGCCTATCCCGTTCAACGGGTAGCGCACCGTCAGGGCCTTGGCAAGGGTAGCCGCTTCCATGTAGAGCCTTTGGCCGAATAATGCCCCCAGCGTATTCATTTCCTCCGGGCTGGGATTATTTTGCTTGTGTTGTGCAGATTCCATGGCCGATTCGTAAGATCTTGCGGGTTGGTGATTCGGAGTGTTCTTGCAGTGATGCCGGCTTGCAAACGAAGCAACACGTCAATATAACATGGCGAGTATCGTCCCTGGATCCGGCCTGCCTCCAGCATTACCGGAACCAGCCGCTCAAACGACACCTCCCTTTAATGCCAAAACAAACGCGCTGTCATTACCCGCCGCCACACAGATTCTTGCACGGCACACCGTTGCCACTCTCGTCCAGCGACTTCACCCCGCAGTGGTTGAGGTAAAAATACGCCTCGTCGCAATAGCGCATCTGCGCGCAATGGTGCTTACTGCCACAGGTGTAGTCTCCGGCCATTCGAGACGGCTTTTCATGCTTGTGCTTCTTGGGTGTTTCAGTGGCATGCAGCTTGCGCCATTGCCCGGGTTGCATGGCCTGATCACCGGCCCACAATCCGCGCCGCGCCAGCTGTGCCTCGCTCTGCAAAGCGATGTAGGTCTTGTTGCTGTGGTAATTTGAATACTCCCACGCCATGCCGCGCCTGACCTGCTCCTCGTTGATGCTTATGCCGTCCACCGCGAGGTATGCCACCAGCCTGCCGTAGTTGTCCACCGCCTGGCTGTCCACGCTTACCTGTTTGTGCAGTACCAGATCGGACAGCGATCTTTTCGATTCCGTGCCGCCCTGTTGCGCCTTTTCCGGCGCATCGATCTCGGCCAGCCGGATCTTGACCGGAGGACCGCTGCCGCGCACTACCAATACGGTGTCGCCGTCGAGCACGGCGATGACCTTGGCGGTGAATTGCTCGGCGTGCGCCGCGGCAACCGCACCGCACAACAGCACAAGCAACAGTCCGGTACGCATCGCCACTCTCGCTAGATCAGCACGCTTTTGATCAACGCCATGCACAGCAGTGCATAACCGGCCGCGAGCAGATCGTCGAACATCACGCCGAGTCCGCCGTGCCAGTTGCTGTCAAAATATTGTATCGGGGGGGGTTTGGCGATGTCGAAGAAGCGGAACAATGCAAAGGCCAGCAGCGACCATTCCCAGCCCGGCGGAGTGAAGAACAGCACCAGCACGAAAGCCACGATCTCGTCCCACACGATGCCGCTATAGTCCGCCACTCCCAACGCTTTGCCGGTTTTGTCGCACACCCACACGCCGATCGCGAATGACCAGATCAGCACCAGCAGGAAAACCGCATCCGGCAGACGCGGCGCGAGATACCAGTACATCGGGAAAGCCACCAGCGTGCCGAAAGTCCCGGGAGCCTTGCTTGCCAGTCCGCTGCCGAAACCGAACGCCAGCAGATGAGCCGGGTGGCTGAACAGGAACCGCCAGTCGGGCTTCACGACTAATTCACCTGAAGTGGTCATACCCGCTGGCCTCCATGTCGATCAGATTACCCGACGCATCGTGCACGATACAGCCGCGCCCCGCAACGACTTTCCCGATGCAGGTCAGCGGCAATGCCAGCCGCGCGCTGATGCTCTTGATCTCCTCATCGCGCACCGCAGGAGCGGTGAAACACAGCTCGTAATCATCGCCGCCGGACAGGACACAGCGCTGGAGCAATTCAACCCCTCCCAACCTCCCCAACCCCTCCCGACCTCCCCTTGTCAGGGGAGGAGTGGGGGAGGAGTTAGGCTTCCCCCCTGACAATGGGGGACTGAGGAGGGTTGTACACTCTCGCAACACATCAGAGATCGGCAACACCGCCAGATCGATTTCCGCAGCCACTTGCGATGCATCGAGAATATGCCCGAGATCGGCGAGCAGTCCGTCGGAAATATCGATCGCGCTGCTGGCGATACCACGCAGCGCAAGTCCCAACGCGATGCGCGGCTGCGGCTGATGCAGCGCAGGAGCACAGGCAGCAAGTTGTTCAGCGCTCAACGCGATTTTATTTTGCAGATGCGCCAGTGCCAATGCGGCATCGCCCAATTTTCCCGAGACCCAGACCATATCGCCGATCTGCGCACCGCTGCGCAGCAAGGCTTGTCGTGCGGGCACCTCACCGATTATCGTCACGCACAGATTGAGCGGCCCGCGCGTGGTATCGCCGCCCACCAGTTCCACGCCATACTGCTGCGCCAACGCAAAGAAACCCGAGCTGAATCTTTCCAGCCAGGCTTCATCTGCTTCGGGCAACGCGATCGCCAATGTGGCCCAACGCGGTATCGCACCCATAGCCGCCATATCGGACAGATTCACCGCCAGCGTCTTGTGTCCCAGCAGATAAGGATCAGCATCGGCAAGGAAATGCGTGCCGCACACCAGCATGTCGGTGGATACCGCCAGCACATTACCTGCGCTTGGCTGCAACAGCGCGGCGTCGTCTCCGATACCGAGCAGTGCGCCAGGTGTGGCACGGGTGAAATAACGGCGGATCAGTTCAAATTCCGTCATGCGGAACCAATCCGATCACGCTTTGCCGCGACCGGCAAACTCCGGCGCACGCAGTTGGGCTGCGAGCTTGTCGAGCACGCCGTTGACATACTTGTGTCCATCGGTCCCGCCAAAGGTTTTGGCCAACTCGACTGCTTCGTTGATGACGACCTTGTATGGCACTTCCAGGTTCTGTGACAATTCGTATGTACCCAGCAACAATACCGCGAATTCCACCGGGCTGAGTTCGATGAGCGGCCGGTCCAGGTGCGGCGCGATCAGGGTCTCGATGTCGGCATGCTGGCCCAATGCGCCGCGCAACAATTTGGAGAACAGTACCTTGTCGTAGCGCCCGAGATTCTTCTCGGCGTGTATCTGTTTCTCGATACCAGCCTCATCACCGCCCGTCACACGCCATTGATAGATACCCTGCATCGCAAGCTCGCGGGCACGATGGCGCGGACTCTTCTGCGGAGCTTTGCTGGCCGGACTCATGGCCGTTGGTGTACTCATCACAGCCCCCGCAACAGATTGGCCATCTCGATCGCCACCAGCGCAGCCTCGCCGCCTTTGACCAGCATGCGTTCGATCGCCTGCGCATCGGTATCGGTGGTAAGGATCGCGTTGGCGATCGGCACGCCGCAAGCAAGTTGCACCTCGTTCACACAGCGCGCCGATTCATTGGCCACGATCTCGAAATGATAGGTATCGCCGCGTATCACCGAACCGAGTGCGATCAGAGCATCAAACTTTTCGCTCTCCGCCATGTGCAGCAGCACCAGCGGGATCTCCAGCGCACCCGGCACGGTCGCCAGCGTGATGTCGGCTTCGGACACCCCCTGCTGCACCAGTTGCGCACGACATGCACCCAGCAGGCCCTCGCATACTTCGGGATTGAAACGGCTCTGCACGATACCGATGCGCAGGCCGCTGCCGTTGAGGTTTTTTTCCAGTTCTTTCATTTTCCAACCTCTCCCAACCTCCCCCACTTCGACAATCTCAGGATAGGATTGTCAGGGGAAGAGTATATGTAGGGCAGAAGCCCAAAGGGCGTTCTGCCGGATGTTTGATTCATGCGGCGGATCGCCCACAAGGGGCATCCGCCCTACACCTATTCGTGACTGGCATAGCCCACCACTTCCAGACCAAAGCCGGCCATGCTCGGCATCTTGTGCGGTGTCGCCAGCAAACGCATCTTGCCTACACCCAGGTCGCGCAGGATCTGCGCGCCGATGCCGTAGCTGCGCGGATCCCATTGTGCGGTCCGCTGGCTTGCCGCATCCAGCGTGGCGCGTGCGCGCAGATCCTGCGGGGTCTCGCCGCGATGCAGCAACACCAGCACGCCTGCCTTGGACTGGCCGATCTTGTGCAGCGCCTGATTCACGCTGATCGAATGTGCATGATCGGTCTGCTCCAGAAAATCCATCACGGAAAGGGGTTCATGCACGCGCACCAGCGTCTCTGCATCATGGCGTATCTCGCCCTTCACCAATGCCAGATGCGTGCGTTGCGTGGTCTTGTCAACGTAAGTCGCCAACTCGAACTCGCCGTGTGCCGTCTGCACCTTGCGTCGTGCGACGCGCTCGACCAGCGCTTCATGCTGGCAGCGATATTCGATCAGATCCGCGATCGTGCCGATCTTGAGCTGATGCTGCTGCGCGAACACAATAAGGTCCGGCAACCGCGCCATCTCGCCATCGTCCTTGAGTATCTCGCAGATCACCGAAGCCGGGGTCAGCCCCGCCAATTGCGCCAGATCGCAACCCGCTTCGGTATGTCCGGCGCGCACCAGCACGCCGCCGTTCTGTGCGCGCAGCGGGAAAATATGTCCGGGCTGCACGATGTCGCCGGGCCTGGCATTCTTGTCTGCGGCGACCTGCACGGTGCGCGCACGATCGGCCGCCGAGATGCCGGTGGTGACTCCGCTCGCCGCCTCGATCGACAACGTGAAATTGGTCGCCAGCGGCAAACCATTTTCGCGCACCATCAACGGCAGATCGATCTGCCTGCAATGCGCCTCGGTCAGCGTCAGACAGATCAATCCGCGTCCGTGCTTGGCCATGAAGTTGATCTTTTCCGGCGTGACGAATTCAGCGGCGAACACCAGGTCCCCCTCGTTCTCGCGGTCTTCCTCATCCACCAGCACGACCATCCGTCCGGCGCGTATCTCCGCGATGATTTCCTGTACCGGTGCGATCCCTGTCATAACACTTCTTTCTGCATCATTCGTTCCACATAGCGCGCGATCAGGTCCACTTCGAGATTGATGCGGGAACCGGCGCGCAAATTTTTCAGGTTGGTCTGCAACAACGTGTGCGGGATAAGGTTGACGCTGAATTCACTGCCGCTCACCTGGTTCACGGTCAGGCTGACTCCGTTGATCCCGATCGAGCCTTTTACCGCGATATATTTCGCCAGCACTTGCGGAGCGCGCACTACCAGCTTCCAGCTCTCTCCCAGATCGGTGAATGTCACGACCTCTCCGACGCCATCGACATGGCCGCTGACCAGATGCCCCCCGAGTCTGTCAGCCAGACGCAGCGCTTTTTCCAGATTGACTATGACGTTCGGCACGTCCAGCCCGACAGTACAATCCAGTGTTTCGCGCGATACTTCGACAGTGAAAGTGTCAATGGTATGTGCTATCACCGTCAGGCATATCCCGTTCACCGCGATGCTGTCGCCGATATGGACATCACCCAGATCCAAGGCCCCGGTGAATATCACCAAGCGCAGTCCGCCATCGCGGTTGGCCGCCTCGGTGATCCTTCCGACATCTGCAATGATCCCGCTAAACATTTTCCACTTTCGCCATGATGCGCATGTCTTCCCCGACTTGGCGCATATCCTGCCATTTAAGTATCACGCGCTGATCCAGACTGTCCAGCTCGCCCAGTCGCGCCACTCCGCGCGCCATATCCCCCAGCAATTGCGGCGCGATATACAGCAGCAGCTCATCCGTCAATCCAGCACGCAACAACGCGCCATTCAATGTGCTGCCTGCCTCGACCAGCACCTCGTTGCAACCACGCCGGGCCAGATCTTGCATCATTGAACTCAGATCGACCCGGCCATTGCCGTCCGGCAACACACAAACGGATGCACCGGCTTTTTCCAGTGCCGCACATTTGCTGCTATCGCGCGTCGCGGTATAGATCAGCACCTTGTTTTCTGCGCCATCCTGCAAGATGCGCGCGGCCAACGGGATACGCAGTTTGCTATCCAGTACCACGCGCAACGGCTGCCGACCTGATTCAATCTCGCGCACGTTCAGCTGCGGATCGTCCGCCAGCACCGTATCGATGCCGGTCAGCACCGCACAGGAACGCGCGCGCCAGTGTTGCACATCTCGCCTTGCCGCCTCTCCGGTGATCCATTTGCTCGCTCCGTTGGCCAGCGCAGTGCGGCCATCCAGACTCATCGCTATCTTGCTGCGCATCCACGGCGTGCCGCGCGTCATGCGTGCAAAGAATCCGACATTCAGTTCGCGCGCTGCGGCTTCCATCAGCCCGGTATCGACCGCGATGCCGGCCGCGCGCAATTTGGCGATACCCTCTCCCGCCACCTGCGGATTCGGGTCTACTACCGCAACGACCACACGTGCGACGCCGGCTGATATCAGCGCATCGGCACAGGGCGGCGTGCGGCCGTGATGACTGCAAGGCTCCAGGGTAACGTAAGCTGTCGCGCCTCGAGCCGACGCGCCTGCCTCACGCAACGCGTGCACCTCGGCATGCGCCTCGCCGGCACGCTGATGCCAACCGCTGCCGACCGGCTTTCCATCGGCCACCAGCACACAACCGACGCGCGGATTAGGGTTGGTGCTGTACAAACCCTGCTCGGCCAGTCGCAGCGCCTGCGCCATCCACTGACTGTCCGGAGCACCAAGCATGCCTATGGTTTTTGTTTGGTGCGGCGTGCCGGTGACTTGCGCACCGCCTCGACCGCTTCGGTGAAATCACCGACATCCTGAAAACTTTTATATACCGACGCAAAGCGGATGTAGGCCACCTTGTCCAGCTTCAGCAATTCCTTCATCACCATCTCACCGATCTGCCGGGAACCGATTTCGCGCTCACCCAGCGCGAAGATCCTTTGTATGACGTGGTCTATCGCGGCATCCACCAGCTCGGTGGGTACAGGACGCTTGTGCAGCGCGCGGTTGAAACTGGTGCGCAGCTTTTCCTCATCGAACTCGCTGCGCATGCCGTTCTGTTTGACCACCTGCGGCATTCGCAGCTCAACTATCTCGTAAGTGGTGAAACGCTTGTCACATGACAGGCAGCGACGGCGGCGGCGTACATGATCGCCTTCCTCGCTTTCGCGGGTATCCACCACTTGGGTGTTGTCACCTTTACAGAACGGACATTTCATGGAGTGAAAGGATTGTGACGTGAAAGGTGAAAGGTGAAAGGTGATGCCCACCCCGCGCCTATGGCGCGACCCTCCCTGCCGGGATGGAGTAGTATCGTTTCACGTTTCACGTTTCACCTTTCACGGTTTTAAGCGCCGTAAACCGGAAACTTCGTCGTCAACTTCTTCACTTCGCCGATCACGCGCACGATCACCGCTTCATCGTTCGGTTTGTCCAGCACGTCGGCGATCAGGTGCGCGAGTTTCTCGGCTTCCAGTTCCTTGAAGCCGCGCGTGGTCATTGCGGGAGAACCGATGCGGATGCCCGAAGTGACGAACGGTTTTTGCGGATCGTTGGGAATAGCGTTCTTGTTCACGGTGATGTGCGCACGTCCCAGCGCGGCCTCGGCATCCTTGCCGGTGATGTGTTTGGGTTGGAGGTCCACCAGGAACATATGACTGTCGGTGCGTCCGGACACGATGCGCAAACCGCGCTCCTGCAACACCTTGGCCATCACTCGCGCATTGTCCACCACTTGTATCTGATAGGCCTTGAACTCCTTGCTGGCCGCTTCCTTGAACGCCACGGCCTTGGCCGCAATCACGTGCATCAGCGGGCCGCCTTGCAGCGCGGGGAAGATCGCCGAGTTCAGCGCCTTCTCGTATTCCGCCTTGGCCAGGATCAATCCGCCGCGCGGGCCGCGCAAGGTCTTGTGGGTGGTGGTGGTGACGAAATCCGCGATGCCGACCGGGTTCGGGTAGATACCCGCCGCGACCAGACCGGCGTAGTGCGCCATGTCCACGAACAGATAAGCGCCCACACTATCCGCAATCGCGCGGAAACGTTTCCAGTCGATCACCAGTGCGTATGCGGATGCGCCCGCGACGATCATCTTGGGTTTGTGCGCTGTCGCCAGAGCCTGTACCTGTTCGTAGTCGATCTCTTCTTTCGCATTGAGTCCGTACTGGATCGCGTTGTACAGCTTGCCGCTGATGTTCACCGATGCGCCGTGGGTCAAGTGGCCGCCATGCGCCAGCGACATGCCCAGTATCGTGTCGCCGGGCTTGAGCACCGACACATACACCGCCTGATTCGCCTGCGAACCGGAATGCGGCTGCACGTTGGCATATTCCGCGCCGAACAACGCCTTCGCGCGGTCGATAGCCAATTGTTCCGCGACATCCACATATTCGCAGCCGCCGTAATAGCGCTTGCCCGGATAACCTTCGGCATACTTGTTGGTCAGCTTGCTGCCCTGCGCCTCCATCACGGCAGGGCTGGTGTAGTTTTCCGAGGCGATCAGCTCGATGTGATCTTCCTGACGGCGATTTTCATTCTGTATGGCTGCCCACAATTCCGGGTCGGTAACGGCGATGGTGTTTTTGTAGGAGAACATGGCGTTGATTCCTGAATTGTGAAAACTGGAAAGGCGCAAATTCTACCATGCGGGCGGGGTAGGCCGGTAATGCGGGATTGGGGGATGGGGTTTTGAAGGGCAACTTCGCCGGGGCTGCCCAATAATTATGGCCGTTCGCCCTGAGCTTGTCGAAGGGTCGCCGCATAGCGGCGTGCAACTTAACAATTACTCAAAATCAAAATCGCCGGTGGTAGACCGGCAGCTATAACCAATGACTTACCCAGCGTCTTGTGCTGGGTTAGTCAGATGGCTAGTAGTTTCATCAGTCACTTTTTCTTGCTTCGCCAAAGAAAAAGTAACCAAAAAGAAGGCGACCCCGGTTTACCGCCGCTTCGCGGTTCCCTGCGTTGCTCGTCTGATCAGGCGGCTGCGGAACTCGCGCTACGCGCTCAAACAGTCCTCGCCGACATCCCCTGACCAGCCTCCGCTACTCGGCGGCGCACAGGGAAATGAAAAGCAAAAATTCAAAATCAAAAACATCAACCCAAAC
This sequence comes from Gallionella sp., assembly GCA_039932695.1. Classification (GTDB taxonomy): domain Bacteria; phylum Pseudomonadota; class Gammaproteobacteria; order Burkholderiales; family Gallionellaceae; genus Gallionella. The sequence continues at coordinate 24,987 of JBDTPM010000189.1, forward strand.
CTGATGCCGCACTTATGCGGCATCAGGTTGTGTAGGGTGCAATAAGCGTAGCGCATTGCACCGCATGAAACGTAAAATACGGCGCAATGCCCGTTGGTTATTGCGCCCTACGTGGACTAGATTCGATCCATAGTTCGCAAGATCACGAAGAAGAGAGAGTTGCGGAGAAAAATGCTCATGTGCATGTCCCTGAGCTTCTTCGCGATTCAGAATTGCTAGATGAGGTGACTCAGGCATAAATTTTTACTCCTAACGTGAGAAGAATTATTTCAGGGGCCAGGTCGTTTCTTTTGACTTTAGCTCTGTCTGACACATCGCCAGCGTAGCTCGCGTAGGGCGCAATCCATATTGCACCGAATGAAACATCCGGTGCAATGCGCTACGCTTATTGCCCCCTACAAAATTCCAAGCACTTCCTTTATCTTTGCCAGCATAGCGCACACAACACCATTTGTTTTTTATCCCCTGTGCGCCGCCTTGATCAGTCGCAAGCAGGCGGAGGTTTAGGCGAGCACTGTTCGAGTCCCGCAGTGGGGCGCGGG
>JBDTPM010000190.1:0-5520 GCA_039932695.1 Gallionella sp.
GCCCGGACTGGACGGACAGAAAATGTCCAAGTCCTATAACAACACCATCACGCTGCGTGAAGACGAGGCCAGCGTGACCAGGAAGATCCGCACCATGCCGACCGATCCGGCGCGCATCCGCCGCACCGATCCCGGCGACCCTGACAAATGTCCGGTGTGGGCATTGCACCAGGTCTATTCCGGCGAGGATACGAAACAATGGGTGAGGAAGGGCTGCACCAGCGCCGGCATAGGCTGCATCGAATGCAAACAGCCGGTCATCGACGCGGTACTCGAAGAACAGCGCCCGATGCGCGAACGCGCCCAGATGTATCTGGACGACCCGGCGCTGGTGCGCAACATCATCGCCGATGGCTGCGAAAAGGCGCGCAAACTGGCAGCGGAAACCATGCGCGATGTGCGCGAAGCGATGGGGCTGAACTACAGTTGAAATTAGTGATCGCCAAAGCGAAAAATTTGTTGGTTACGCATAATTTGGGATGCAGAATATGATTACCTCTGAACAGATACGGCAGGCCGTGGAGCGGCTGGTCAAGGCGGCCAACCCGAGCAAGGTGATCCTGTTTGGTTCCTACGCGCGTGGCAATGCAACCGATGACTCTGACTTGGACTTAATGGTGATCAAGCGGGAGGTGCAAAACACCGGTGAGGAAATGATCCGGTTGCACAGGGCGGTTGGCGATGTCGGCGTTGGTGTAGATGTGCTGGTTTATTCGGATATAGAGGCATCACGCCGCAGCCAAGTGCCGGGAACTTTGTTGTACTGGGCGTACAGGGAAGGCAAGGTGCTCTATGACGCCCAGCCATGAAGAGGCATTGCGCGCACTACGGGTGGCAGATCGGGATATTGTTGCTTTCAAGGCGCTGATAAATTCTCCGGAAGTGTCTTTGGCATCGGCTTGTTTTTTTGCGCAACAGTCTGTCGAGAAAAGTATAAAGGCAGTCATGTTTGAGTATGGTGTTGTGTTCCCACCCATACATGACTTGGCCAGGCTTGAGCTGACATTGCATGAGAATGGCGTTGCCGTGCCCTGTTCTGCGGATGAACTGCGTAAATTGAATCCTTTCGCGGTAATGTTCCGTTATGACGACACCGAAATTCCGCTCATTTCTGGCGAAGAGGTAAAAGAGATGGTGGATGCCATGCGCCGCCGGGCAGGCGAGGTGGTGAAATGATACGAGCCGAGCCACAACCCTCGCTGGCGGTGCGCATCCACGGCGAACCGTTGCTGGTGATGCCGCAGGATCTGTACATCCCGCCGGATGCGCTGGAACTGGTGCTGGAGACCTTTCAGGGACCTCTGGATCTGTTGCTGTACCTGATTCGCAAGCACAACCTCGATGTGCTGGACATTCCGATGGCGGAACTGACCCGCCAATACATGGGCTACATCGAGATGATGCATCAGCACAGGCTGGAGCTCGCAGCGGAATATCTGCTGATGGCGGCGGTGCTGATCGAGATCAAGTCGCGCATGCTGTTGCCGCGTCCGCCGAAGGTCAGCGAGGATGATGGCGAAGATCCGCGTGTCGAGCTGATGCGCCGTTTGCTGGAATACGAGCAAATGAAGCTGGCCGCGCAGAAGCTCAATGAGCAGCCCCAGGCCGGGCGCGATTTCGAGATCGTTCAGGTGCTGATCGAGAATACCGTGCGCGAACGCCTGCCGGAAGTCAGTGTGGAAGATCTGCGCCTGGCCTGGTTGGGCCTGCTGGCGCGTGCCAAGCTGAACACACACCACAAGGTGCGCCGCGAACAGCTTTCAGTGCGCGAACAAATGACACACATCCTGCGCTGCTTGCAGGGCGGCGAGTACGTCGAGTTCGATAGACTATTCGATGTACAGGGCGGCGTGGCGAAACTGATCGTCACCTTCATTGCGGTCCTCGAACTGGCCAAAGAATATCTGGTTGAAATCCAGCAAAGTGAAACATTGGGGAACATCTATGTCCGGACAAACCGAACCATTACCGCAGAGTGAAGTAACATTGCCCGTTCGTGCTGATCCTTTCAGCGTGGCTCAAGACAATCATGTCGAAGCACCTATCGAAGGGGACGCATCGTTAATGCCAATCGAGGTCATCGACACACTGCAACTCAAGCGCCTTCTGGAAACAGCGCTGCTCACCAGTGCCGAACCGTTGTCACTGGCCGAGCTGAAAAAACTCAGCGATGCGCCATTGGATAATCGCCAGATCGAAACGCTGCTCGAAGAACTTTCGCAGGATTGGCAAGGACGCGGCGTGGAACTGACCCGCGTGGCAAGCGGCTGGCGGTTCCGCGCCAGACCGGAGATGCAGCCCTACCTCGACCGGCTCAATCCGCAGAAGCCGCCGCGCTACTCGCGTGCCGTGCTGGAGACGCTCGCCATCATCGCCTATCACCAACCGGTCACGCGCGGTGACATCGAGGAGATACGCGGTGTCGCGGTCTCTTCGCAGATCCTCAAGACGCTGGAAACGCGCGGCTGGGTGGAAGTGGTAGGCACACGGGATGCACCGGGCAAACCCGAGTTGTTCGCCACAACCAAACAACTGCTCGATGATCTCAACCTGCGCGCCTTGCAGGAATTGCCCTCGCTGCAAGAGATCGGCAACCTGTTGGAACAGGACACCGCAGTCCAATAAGCCATGCTCCGGTGTTTTGCCAACTGCCTGAAGGCAGATGGATGCGATGCACTGCATAATTGCACTTGAAAATATTGTCACGTCATTCCCGCGAAGGCGGGAATCCAGCAAGACAAAAATGCCTTTTGTTTAAACTCAGATTGTCCATTAGGCGGAATGTGCTGAAACCCCTCCCAGCCTCCCCTTGCACCCGCAAGGAGTACGCCGGTGGGTTCCCCGCTGCTTTGCAGCGACCCTTCCGCAGTCAGGGGAGGAGCGGATTCGGTTCTCCCCCTGACAAGGGGGAGTTAGAGGGGGTTTGGGGTTAATGAACATTCTGGGTTAATCCAACTGGATTTTCGCCTTCACGGGAACGACGGCATATGTGTTGTGGATAAAGTAAAGATCAATAGAGGTGTCGTTGAATAAACCCATGAAGTCGATTCAATCCCGCGACAATCCTTTCTACAAGGAACTCGTCAAGCTCTCCGGTTCATCGCGCCTGCGCGGCAAGCTCAAACAGACCTTGCTGGATGGCGCGCATCTGCTGGCCGCGTATCTGGATGCCGGGATGTTGCCGCAACATGTGCTGCTCAACTCGGCTGCGTTGCACGATGCCGAGATCGCCGCCTTGCTGGCCCGGATGGGAGGTGTGCCGGTCACGCAGCTGGAAGACAAACTGTTCGCCGGACTCAGCGAGTTGAAAACTCCCACCGGCATACTCGCGTTGATCGGGGTACCTCAACCGGACAGGCATGTTGCGCAAAGCCGCTTCGCCTTGTTGCTGGAGGATATTCAGGATCCCGGCAATCTCGGTTCGATGCTGCGCTCGGCTGCTGCGGCGGGATGCGATGCGGTGTTCCTGTCCCCCGGTTGTGCCGATGCCTGGTCGCCCAAGGTGCTGCGCGCCGCGATGGGCGGACATTTTTCGTTGAGTATCCACGAACAGCAGGATCTGCCGGGCGTTGCCCATGCGTTTTCGGGCATGTTGCTGGCGACCTCGCTGCAGGCCCCGCTCAGTCTGTACGACTGCGATCTGCGCGGCCATGTGGCGTTTCTGGTCGGCAACGAGGGGGCAGGGTTGTCCGAAAAGTTGCTGAATCTTGCCACACAGAAGATAACCATTCCAATGCCGGGCCGAGTCGAATCGCTGAATGCCGCCGCTGCAACAGCGATCTGTCTATTTGAAGCGGTGCGACAACGCGAAGCGCTGTGACCAGATGTGCCAAAGCAGGCATTAAACTCCTTGACCTGTAAGCAAATTTCGCTATAATGCGCGCCCCTGTGAGACTGAGCCTGTTAGAGATAGCCGGGCAGCCTCACTTACCTTGCTCCACCGCACCGCAAGCGGGGGGCTTTAACCATAAGGAGATGTAATGCGACATTACGAAATCGTGTTTATCGTGCATCCCGATCAGAGCGAGCAAGTGCCCGCGATGATCGAGCGATATCGCACGCTGGTCACCACCAATGGCGGCCATATCCACCGTCTGGAAGACTGGGGCCGCCGTCAGTTGGCTTACCCGATCCAAAAGATCCACAAGGCACACTATGTGCTGATGAATATCGAATGCAACCAGACTACGCTGGACGAACTGGAGCACGCGTTCCGCTTCAATGATGCGGTGTTGCGTCACCTGACCGTCAAGACCAAGGCTGCCGTCACCGAACCGTCCGCGATGATGAAGGAAGAAAAATCCCGCTCCGTGCCGACCGAAGGTGGCTTTAGCGCAGCTCCGGTTCCGGTACAGGTTGAAGAAGGCGTGGCTGCTGCTTAATTGGCGCGTAATCAGGTTGTCATCAGCGGCGAGTTGATCGCACTGGAAGGTTTGCGCTACACCCCGGCCGGAGTGGCGAGAATGGAGCTGACGTTAAGTCACACCTCGCAGCAGACCGAAGCGAATGTTTTGCGGCAAGTGAAGTGCGAAGTGAATGCACTGGCGTTTGCCGAAGTGGCTGACAAGGCCGCCCGGTTCGCGGTAGGACAGACCGTCAAGGTGCGCGGGTTTTTAGCCCAGCAAAGCATCCGCAGTCGACAACTGGTTTTGCATATCAACGACATAATTTTGGAATAAGGAAATATCATGGCTCGTCCATCAGACAAAAAGAAAGATGACAAGAACAAGCGTTCTTCCCGCAACAATCTGTTCAAGCGCCGCAAGTTCTGCCGCTTCACGGTCGAGAAGATCCTTGAAGTGGATTACAAGGATGTGAACATCCTCAAGGAATTCATCTCCGAAAACGGCAAGCTGATCCCGGCACGCATCACCGGCACCAGAACACGTTATCAGCGCCAACTGAGCACCGCCGTGAAACGCGCGCGATTCCTGGCTTTGATGCCTTACACTGATCTGCATTAAGGAGCCCGGTCATGCAAATAATATTGATGGAAAAAGTGACCAACGTCGGTCAATTGGGCGACGTAGTCAAGGTCAAGAACGGCTTCGCGAGAAACTTCTTGATCCCGCAGGGCAAAGCAAAGCGCGCGACTGCCTCCAACATGGCTGAATTCGAGGTTCGTCGTACCGAGCTCGAGGCGGCTGACAAGGTCAAGCTGGCCGAAGCGCAAACACGCGGCGAAAAGCTGGCCGGCATGACTGTGCAGATCGTGCAAAAGGCCGGTGTGGATGGCAAGCTGTTCGGTTCTGTCACCAATGCCGACATCGTGACGGCACTGGCAGCGCAGGGATTCGACGTTGAAAAATCGCAAGTGCGCATGCCGGAAGGACACCTCAAGCAGATCGGCGATCATCACCTCAACATCGCGCTGCATACCGATGTGGTAGCGGGTATTACCGTTTCGGTGCTCGGCGAACAATAATCCGCTGGCAACGCAACACGCAGGGGCGCGATTTATCGCGCCCTTTCTTTTTTGGAACGAGATATACCTTGGGCGCGAGTGTCAATTTCACATCC
>JBDTPM010000191.1:0-2420 GCA_039932695.1 Gallionella sp.
GGCAGGATAATTTGCCGTCTGCCACGTAGAACTGGAAGAACGCATGGCAGGGCGCGAGCGCCATCTTGTCGAGATCGCCAACGTTCCAAGCCGATACGATCAGGCGGCGCGAGTCCGGATTCATTTTGATCTGCGCGATCAATTCGCTGATCTGGTCGATCACATGTCCATCCGGCGCAGCCCAGGATCGCCACTGCTTGCCGTACACCGGGCCGAGGTTGCCGTTCTCGTCAGCCCATTCGTCCCAAATTTTGACGCCGTTGTCTTTGAGATACTTGATGTTAGTGTCGCCCTGCAAGAACCACAGCAGTTCGTGCACGATGGATTTCATGTGGCACTTCTTGGTCGTGACCAGCGGGAAGCCCTCATCGAGGTCGAAGCGCATCTGGTAGCCGAACACACTGACCGTTCCGGTTCCGGTGCGGTCGGATTTTTTTGTGCCGTGATCGAGCACATGCTGCATCAGGTTAAGGTAGGTACGCATCAGATTTAATTCAGAAAATACTCTTCGACCAGCTCAAATAATATGATTACCAGCACAATAATGCCCGCATATATCAGTTTGCGGATTTTGCTTTTCGAAATCGGCTTAACCGGGATTCGATCAAGACCTGTATTGGCTCGCAGCAACATCTCTTGGCAGGCTCGCAAGTCATCCTCAAGCTCAAAAGCGTTCTGATAACGATCATCAGGGTTCTTGGACAGGCATTTGGAGACTATCTGATCGAGCGTTTCAGGGATATCCGGATTCAAGGAGCTGGGCTTTTGCGGTTCCTCGTTCACTATTTTATAAATGATCGAATGGGTGTTGTTACCCGAGAACGGCATCTCTCCGGACAGCATTCGATACAGCAAGGTTCCAGCCGAGAAAATATCCGAGCGGCGATCAATCGAACGACTCGATACTTGTTCGGGGGACATGTACAGCGGCGATCCAAGCAACTTGCCGTCTTGCGTATTCAACCGCCAGGAATCCATGAGCGCGATGCCAAAGTCGGCAATCTTGACCCGGTTGCCCTTCAGCACCATGATGTTCGAAGGTTTGATATCGCGATGAACGATGCCGTGTTCATGCGCGTAGGCCAAGCCGGTCGATACCTGGATCATGATGTTCAGCGCTTCCTTGACCGACAGATATTGCCCCTCCTTGAGCAGGTTTTGCAGCTCGCGTCCCTCCATTAGTTCCATGGCAATGTAAGTCACTCCACCGCATTCCCCCAGATCGTGGATGGTGACGATGTTGGGGTGGCTTAATCGTCCTGCAGAACGAGCCTCCAGGTAGAACCGGGCTTCGTATTCCTTCCTTTTGTCAGGACTCAGTTCCTGGAGGTTCATGGTTTTGATCGCGACGATACGATCAATCAATGGATCTTTAGCTTCATAGACGACACCCATGGCGCCTTGACCTATCTCCTTGATTATTTCGTAGCGCCCAAGATTTTGAATCATTGCATTCCTCATTCATCGGCTCCGGATTGGCTATGATCGCGAAGCGAATAGGCGGATCTGTTTATAATGCGCCACACATTAAAATACGAGGACGTAATGCTAGCACAACTGACAGCCACTTCCGCTCTGCCCCAGACCCGGAACAAAGCCCTGAACGCAGGGCACCTGCTGGTGCTGTTGCCCAAAGGCAAGACCCTGCCTCACGAACTACCTCACCGCGAATTGCTGGCCGCCGTGCTCAAGCGGCGCGGCACCAAGGCCGAAGAATTCGGCGCCACACCCGTCGCTGCTAACCATGAAGACGGCAGCCTGATCGTCTGGTCTATGCTGGATTTCAGCAAGACGAATTTTGCGGTGCAGACGCAGGTGCGCAAGGCCATGCAGTTGCTACTGGATGAGCAACCGGTCAGCGTGACTATCGTCGTGCAGGGCGATGATGCACAGCGCAGGCAGTCCGCAGATGCGGCGGTATATGCGGCGTGGGTGAACGGTGCGCCGCTGCCGCTGCACAAGAAAAAGGCCGACCAGCGCAAGCCGCTGCAAAAGATCGCGCTCTACGGTTTGGCCGACACTAAAAGTTTTGCCGCGCTCAAGGCGCAGGCCGAAGGCAATCTGCTGTGCCGCACGCTGACCGTGCTGCCGCCCAACGAACTCACGCCCGCCGTGTACCGCAAGCGAATCAAGGATCTCGCCAAGCAGAACGGTTGGCAGGTCAAGGAATTCGACCTGAAAGCGTTGCGCAAGATGGGCGCGGGTGCATTCGTCGCGGTCGCGCAGGGCAGCCATGACGAAGATGCCGCGATCGTGCATCTTCGCTATCGCCATGCCAAGGCGAAGCATACCGTCGCGCTGGTCGGCAAGGGCATCTGCTTCGACACCGGCGGGCACAACCTCAAGCCCGCGCGCCACATGCACGGCATGCACGAGGACATGAACGGCTCGGCGGTCGCGCTCGGCATCCTGCTCGCCGC
>JBDTPM010000192.1:0-9344 GCA_039932695.1 Gallionella sp.
CGGAGCTTGCGGGAGTGTGGTGGATGCTTTTGGGGAGTTAAACCCCTCCCGGCCTCCGCTTCTCAGGGGAGGAGTGTCTGCTCCCTCCCTTGATAAGGGGAGGGCTGGGGAGGGGTTTAGATTGAACCATCACACCGCTGTTATCGGCGGGGTGATGGAACAGGAATGCGGCGCGATGCTTAGCGATTTTTTCGCGATGCGCCGGGCGCAACAGAAGTCGGTACTTGAGGACATCGGATGAAGATCGATATCCATGTCGCCACACAGCAACTCGATCTGCTGGATGACACGGGGAAAGTGCAGCGTAGATATCCGGTCTCCACCGCAGCGAATGGGGTGGGCGAGATTTCCGGGAGTTATTGCACGCCGCGCGGCAAACATATCATACGCGCCAGGATAGGCGACGGATTGCCTGAAAATACCGTGCTGGTGAGGCGCCGTCCGACCGGTGAGATCTACACGGCTGAGCTGGGCGTGCAATTTCCCGGGCGTGACTGGATACTGACGCGTATCCTGTGGCTGTCCGGTTGCGAACCGGGCTTTAATCGGCTGGGCGAAACGGATACCATGCGCCGTTACATCTACATACACGGCACGCCGGATTCGGTGCGGCTCGGCATACCCGGTTCGCATGGCTGTATCCGGATGCGCAATGCCGATCTGGTCGAGCTGTTCGATCTGGTGCAGGCAGGAACCGCGGTTGAGATCTTCGAGTGATGCTTCTATTTCAAGGAGGCTGATATGGGCAACTCTTTCACAGTTAGCATGGTCAGCTGGCACGATGGCGAACCATTGCTCAAATCGATCCGCGAGGCTGTATTCATCCATGAGCAGGGTGTTCCGGCAGAGCTGGAGTGGGACGGGTTGGACGAAAGTTGCCGTCATGCACTGGCCATCAGCCATCAGGGCGATGCCATCGGTTGCGGGCGGATGATGGCCAATGGGCATATAGGCCGCATCTCGGTGTTGCCACAATGGCGCAAACGCAAGGTAGGCACGGCGATCATGGAAGCGTTCCTCAATTATGCAAGTGCGCACGACTACAAGCAGGTGGATGTCGATGCACAGACTCACGCCGTGCCGTTCTACCACAAGTTCGATTTTGTCGAGCAGGGCGAAGTGTTCATGGATGCCGGCTTGCCGCATATCAGGATGCTGCGAAAGCTACTTCCCGGTTAGATAATCCTCAACGCTGAAATTCTTTACCGCTTCCGGTTGGGCCACTGTGAAGCCGGTGATCACTGCGCCGGTGGCGAACGATTCGGCAAATATCAGGATCGGTGCAGGGATGAAGTAATGGTATTGGATCTCGGGCCAGGTGTAGTGGCTGAGCGCCAGCAGCACCAGCGTGGTGGCCAGCATCATTGCTGCCGTGGCGAAAGCAGCGCAGGCAAAGCCGTTCAACATCACGAACATGAAGGGATTTTTTGGCAGGTTGCGCTGGCTGAAGCGCAGCAGCAATTCGCTGAGCAGCATCGGGATCGCCAGCATCAACAATCCATTGATGCCCAGCGTAACAAGGTGTATGCCCGAGTATAACCAGGTACCGAGCATGACCCCGGTGAGGGCTATCAGCGCGATCGGCCAGCCGAACATAAGCAGGAACAGGGTTGCCCCGATCAGGTGGAAATTGAATCCGGGATGGATGCCCGCGTTGAGTTGCCAGAAAACGGGAGTGCAGAACAGCAGACCGATCAGCGCGTTGGTGCGAATACTGTTGCTGAACATCTCACGCCATTGCGCGAGCAGCAGGGCACGCGTAAACACGACGAAGAACATCAGGTTGCACAACCATAACCAATCGCTGTTGAAAAGAGATTCGGGGAGGTTCATCGCGGGCTTTGCTTTTCGGAGAGCATGCTTGTTGTGATAGGCCGGAAAACTTGTACGCAGTGTTGTGCAACGGACTGCCGGTGTCAACCTTCAGATGACTCGCCTGCACCATCCCGCCAGATCCGGCGCCCCGGGGAAACGTATCCGTTGCTCAGTTGGCCATGCCGCGCTCCGGTGCGGTGGCGGGTAGGGGATCACAAGTGCTGCGACACTTCGCTTTTGAAGCGTTTATCGGTTTGCACGGGGGTGGTGTAGGCATCGAAACGGTTGCCCATGATCTTGTCCAGCAGGCTGAGCCGGTCACGCGGCGCCGGATGGGTCTTGAACATCAGTGCCAGTGACGAGTCCTGGGCATTGCTCGCTTCCAGCATCTGTAGTACGGCAGGCAATCCGAACGGGTCGTAGCCGGCCCGGGTTGCGATCACGATGCCCATGCGATCCGCCTCGAACTCGTCGCCCTTGTCCAGGCCGCGCGCATATACTTCAGTCCCCGCCTTGATGGCTTTTTCCAGGATCAGACTGTTCTTGTCCTTGAGCGCCTCGCCGACCAAATCGGAAGCGATCCCCAGGCGCGCTTCCTTCTGCAGTGCCGCGAGATGATGTTTGCGCAACACATGGACCATCTCGTGCGCCAGCACACCGGCCAGCTCCGATTCGTTGTTGTGTTTTTGCAGCAGGCCGCGGGTGATGAAGATCGTGCCGCCGGGCGTTGCGAATGCATTCACATCGGTGCTCGCCAGCACGCCGAATTTCCATGGCAGATCGGGCCGCTCGGTGTGCAGGCTGATCCAGCGCCCCACATGGTTGACGTATTTCTGCACCCGTTCGTCGGCCAGCAGCGGCGAGGCTCCCAGCAGATTCGCGGCGATGCCGCTGCCCATCTTGATCTCCTCGGGTTCGGCGATGGTCTTGCCGGCCTGCTGGGATTTTTGCGCGATGCTCAGCGCTTTTTCGAAATCGATATTCATCCCGGATTGCTGACAACCCGACAACAGGGTGATGCCCGAAATCAACACTACGCGTATCAACATTGCCTGGTCTCCGTGGGTTACAAGTCGTCGTTGTACGGCAAATAATCAAGCTGAAGCGATTTCAGTTTTGCATCGCGCGCGAATCTCTCGGCCTTGGCCTTGTTCACCGCGTATTTCTGCATTTTTTCCAGTTCGCGTGTATCGGGCTGTGCGTTCTTCAGGTCTTCCTCGGAAAGGCCGCGCACGCCGGTGGCCACGGTGAAACCGCTGCTGCCGGAACGGCCAATGTTGAACAGGCTTTGTATCCCGCTGTCGCCGTGCTTGGTCGCGGTGGTGCTGCCGCGCAGACTGAGCATCTTGACCCAGCCGTTGCCGGTCTTGCTGGTGATGCGCACCCAGCCGCCCTGGCGCTTCACGACATTGACGCTGGAATTCTCATTCAGCTTGGCGACCGTGGCCGCATCGCTGAAAGGCTGCTGCTTGATTTCGGTGCTGCGCACGGTATAGGCGGTTTGTTCGGCGCAGGCCGGCGCTGCCAGCCAGCAGAGCATGAATAGTCCGGCTATGTATCTCATGGGGTCACCGTGGTAGGGGTAAACAACTCGACTTCCTTGACGCGTCCTTTTACTTTATACGAGCCGGTTGGAGCAAAGTCAAACGCGCCCCGGCACTGCGCAACCGTGTCGCCGGATACCAGTATGCGCGCCACGCCCTTGGTCAATCCCTCGATGCGGCTGGACAGGTTCACCGTGTCGCCGATCGCGGTGTAATCCATGCGCGCATCCGAGCCGATGAAGCCGACCACGGCCCTGCCGCTGTGGATGCCGATGCCGACATCGAAATCCTGACCGTCCTCGCCCAGCTCCTGCTTGAAACGCAGCAGCGCCTGTTCCATCTCCATCGCGGCCGCCACCGCATGCTGCGCATGCAGCGCATCGTCCAGCGGCGCACCCCAGAATGCCATGATCGCATCGCCGATGAACTTGTCCAGCGTGCCGCCGTGGCGGAAGATGATCTCGACCTGCAGGCTGAAGTAGCGGTTGAGCAGGCTGACGATGTCCTCCGGCGTGCGTTTTTCCGACAAGGTGGTGAAGCCGCGTATGTCGGAAAACAGCACCGATATCTCGCGCGCCTGAACGCTCAGCGATTGTGGTGTCTCGCCTTGCGCCACCAGCGAGCTGACCACGCGCGGATCGAGAAAGCGGTTGAAGATGCGCACGGTCTGTTCGCGCGACTTCTTCTCGCGCAGATATTCGCTGAGCGCGGCGGCAAAATAGAATCCCCAGCCGAACAGCAGCGGGGTCAGCAGCGCCACGCTGTAAAGCCGCGTCATCGCAAAGTATTGCGCGGCCAGCAGTGCGAGGTTCAGCAGCAGCAACGCTCCGCCTATCCTGAACGCATCGAGCTGGCGCCGGATGAACAACGGCCATTGCATCATGATCAGCAGCGCGGCGATCAACGGCGCGGAATAGCCGGGAGCGGCATGCAGAAAGCGCTGGTTCTTGAGGTTGTCCAGCGCGGTGGCGAGTATCGCGACGCCCGGATACAGGCTGGATACCGGCGTGGCGCGGATGTCGTGCAGCCCTGTGGCGGTGCTGCCGATGATGACGATCTTCCCGGTCAGTTCATGCGCATCGCGCTGCGGTTTCCGGCGCGACTGGTCGGCATACAGCTCGCTGTAGGAGATATGTTTGAACGCGCTGCTGTCGCCGCGCCAGTGCAGGCTGATGTCCGGCTGCTGAGGGATGGTGTAGCCGAGATCGCGCATCACCCGCGCGGGCAGCGACTCCAGTTTCCATCCGGAGACATCGCGGTACAGGTCATAGCGCCGCGCGATGCCGTCTGCATCTTCGCTGAAATTGATCAGCCCGACGCGCCATGATTCCGGCGCAACCGCCTGTGGCGGCAGCAGGATCGCGCGCGCTTCAGGATCGGCATTGGCGGCGCGGGGAATCTCGATTATTTTCGCGACCTCGGCCAGCGGAACGCCGTTGGCCTGGTTGCCTTCCAGTTGCAGCATCGGGAAATACACCTTGTCCAGATCATGCAGCACCTCGTTGAAGAACTGGTCGCTCTCCGGGCGATAGCGATCCGGTTCGCTGAACAGGATATCGAACACGATCGCGCGCGGCTGTTGCCGGGTTATGCCTTGCAGCAGTTCGGCATGCACCGCGCGCGGCCACGGCCAGCTTCCCGCGGTATCCTGCATCGCGGCCAGACTGGCCTCGTCGATATCGACGATCACGATGTCGGGATCGGGGCTGAGTTTCTGCGCGACCTGGCGCACGAAAAGATCGCTGAGGCGGCTGTCCAGCGTGTGGAACATATCCAGCCACAGGCCGTTCAGAGCGACCAGCAGCAAGGCGACCAGCGCGACGATATGCAGGCGGTTGAAGGAGGTGGCGAAGGAGGCGAGCGACATGTGGTAGCCTCTAAAAATTCAGAGTTCGTCATTCCGGCGAAGGCCGGAATCCAGTGTTTTGCGAGCATCCGCTTCGCGGATTGCCTGCTTACCCCGTTTCAAAGGACTGGACACCGGCCTTCGCCGGTGTGACGAATTTTTAGAGGTTCCCATATGTATTCCTGATGGATCGCCAGTCAGTTTTTCGGCAGCGTATAGGGCAGGGGCAAGAACTGCAACGCCGTGCCCTGTGGCGATTTCCAGTGCACCGTCTGCGATTCGCGGCTGGAAGTCTGCAATACCGCCAGCACGTCGTAGCCGCCGGACGGCGCAGCGGCAGCGTTGGCGAGCATGCCGCTGGCCTGTCCTTCCATGTCCGCGCTGAACAGTTCGTCGCCCGCCTGCGGTGATTCGGTACTGGATATATGCGCCAGATACATGCGCCGCTTCAGCTTGCCGAGATATTGGGTGCGCGCCACGATCTCCTGGCCGGGATAGCAGCCCTTTTTGAAATTCACGCCATCGAGCAGATCGAGATTCGCCATCTGCGCGACGAACTGCTCCTGCGTCTGCGGCAGGATGAGCGGGATGCCGGAGCGGATGTTGAGCCAGTCCCAGCAAGCGCTGCCGGCCGGCTTCGCCTTGCTGCTCAATTCCGTCCACAACACTTTTGCCTGTTCTGGCGTAGCATTGATCTGCCAGCGCGCGTCACTTACTTTTATCACGCTGCCTTGTTCAGCGCTTGCGGCGCCGAGAAGCAGTTGCGGCAATTCGCCGAACCGGGCGCGCAAGATTTCCTGCGCATCAGTCCCCGACAAACCCAGTGTAACGATCTCGTCGCTCGCGTCGGTGATCTTCACCTTGGCGCGCAGCACATACATGCTCAGCTTCTTGCGTATCGCTTCGCACAGCACACGTGGCAGTTGCAGCAGATAGTCGTCCGCTACACGCCAGATCAGCATCGTTGCCAGCATCCGACCCTTGGGGCTGTTCAGGCTGCTGAGTTGCGCGCGCTTGCCGGAAACTTCGCGGATATCGTTGCTCAGCAGGTTCTGCAGGAAAGACTCTGCCTCCTCGCCGGTGACGCGTAATGTGCCGAACTGGCCGAGGTCGCACAGCACCGTGCCGTCGCGCGTGGCGACCCGCTCAGCGGCGGCAGCGCCGAAATTGCTGACGACACCGTCCTGTATCTTTGCGCCATGTGCGGTCAGGAAATCCTGCCAATCTTGATTCATTATCCGTGTCCGTTATGTAAACGATGATTTAAGCACGTGGTGAGTGTTTCCCGTTCGCACCCCTCGATACACCACGCTACGCGTGGCACCCTTCGACTGAGCTCAGGACAGGCTCGGGGCGAACGGGAAATGTATCGAACCACATTTTCGGACTTATTCAACGCTTCCTTAGTTGCAGTCGCGCAATCTTACCGCGAAGCGCTACCTTTCGGATAAACTCTTGCGCCATGAAGCGCTATGCCTTTTGCCTGTTGCCCCTGCTGCTTGCCGCCTGTGACGGCGGGCTGTGGAACAATCCCTATCCGGCGGCGGACGCGGGCAAGTCCATCCTTTACACCGCGTTCACCGAGCGCCCCAAGCATCTCGACCCGGCGCAAGCCTACAGCGAGAACGAGTATGAGTTCCTCGCGCAGATCTATGCGCCGCCGCTGCAATATCATTACTTGAAGCGCCCCTATCAACTGATCCCGCTGGCAGCGGTGCAGCTGCCGACGGTGCGCTATCTGGACAAGAACCACCGCCCGTTGCCGGACGATGTGCAGTCGCAGAAGATCGCCTACAGCGTATACGAGATACACATCAAACCGAACATGCGTTATCAGCCGCATCCGGCTTTCGTCCCTGAGAATATGCGCCTCACTGCCGGCGACCTCGCATCGGTACACTCGCTTGTTGATTTTCCGAAGACCGGTACACGCGTGGTCACCGCAGCGGACTATGCCTACCAGATCAGGCGCCTCGCGAACCCGCAGTTGCACCAGCCTATCTTCGGCGTGATGAGCGCATACATCGTCGGCCTGAAAGACTATGCCGCTGCACTGCAACAGGCGGTAAAAAAAGATCCCGCCGGATTCCTCGACTTGAACCGCTATCCGCTGCCCGGTGTGCAGGTGGTGGATGACACCACCTACCGCATCACGATACACGGCAAATATCCGCAGTTCGCCTACTGGCTGGCGATGCCGTTCTTTTCGCCGATGCCGCAGGAGGCCGAGCGCTTCTACGCACAGGCAGGGATGCGCGAGCGCAACCTGACGCTGGACTGGTGGCCGGCGGGCAGCGGGCCGTATTATCTTTCCGAGAACGATCCCAACCAGCGCATGGTGCTGAGCCGCAATCCGTATTACGACAGCGAGAGCTACCCGTCGGAAGGCGAGGCGGGCGATGCGCATGCCGGCCTGCTGCGAGACGCGGGCCAGCCGCTGCCGCTGATCGACAAGGTGGTGTTCAGCCTGGAGAAAGAGACCATCCCGTACTGGAACAAATTCCTGCAGGGCTATTACGATGCCTCAGGCATCAGCTCGGACAGCTTCGATCAGGCGGTGCAGATGAGCGTGGGCGGCGAGGCGGCGGTGTCGGACGAAATGAAGACACAGGGCATCACGCTGTCGACCTCGGTTGCCACCTCCACGATGTACACCGGATTCAACTGGCTCGATCCGGTTGTCGGGGGGAACTCGGAAAGGACAAGGAAGTTGCGGCAGGCTATCTCGATCGCGGTGGATTTCGAAGAGTTCGTCTCGATCTTTGCCAACGGGCGCGGCATCGCGGCGCAGTCGCCGATCCCGCCCGGCATCTTCGGCTATCGCGAGGGCGAAGCCGGGATCAATCGTTACGTGTACGATTGGGTAAGCGGAGCGCCGCAACGCAAACCGATTGCGGAGGCCAAACGCCTGCTTGCGGAGGCAGGCTATCCGAACGGCGTGGATGCCAAGACCGGCCAGCCGCTGGTGATCAACCTGGACACCACCGCGACCGGCGTGGGCAACAAGGCGCGCCTCGATTGGCTGCGCAAGCAGTTCGACAAGATCAACGTGCAACTGGTGACGCGCAGCACCGACTACAACCGCTTTCAGGACAAGATCCGCAAGGGCGACACGCAGATGTTCTACTTCGGCTGGAACGCCGATTATCCCGACCCGGAAAACTTCTTCTTCCTGTTGCATGGCGCGCAGGCCAAAGTGGGCAAGGGCGGCGAGAATGCGGCCAACTACAGCAACCCTGAATACGACAAGCTGTTCGAGCAGATGAAGAACATGGACAACGGCGCGACAAGGCAGGCCATCATCGACCGCATGCTGGAGATCCTGCGCCGCGATTCACCCTGGTTGTGGGGCTTCCATCCGAAGAACTACGTGTTGCAGCACAGCTGGCTGAGCAACGTCAAAGCCAATGTGATGGCAAACAACAAACTGAAATACTGGCAGGTCGATCCCTTGCGTCGTGATGCCTTGCGCCGCGAATGGAATCGTCCGGCAAGCTGGCCGCTCTGGCTGGGCGGATTGTTGTTTGCGCTGTTTGCCTACTGGTTGTGGCGCATGCTGCGCAAGCGCGAGGAGGCGAGGTAATCTCCGGTGCCGATCTGCCGGCAAGCGTCATCGCAATGTCAAACGCCACCTTGCGGTGGCGTTTGACTGGATAAGATTAAAACCGGGCTGTTACTTGTTGCTTTTGGATGGGCATGCTGTATCCATCATGTTGCCTGCAGCCAAACCAACGATGAAGATGCTCAGGAATACGCCAACGATCCCGAGCGTATGGCCGAACACAAATCCGCCCAACAGCCACAAGACCACAGCAATGATCACCGATAAAACAAGTAAACGTGTTTTGGAATCCATGAATAACCTTTCAAATTGAATTTGCACACGAGCCAGACTCTGTATGGCAATGATAGCGCAATGTCTCCGAATCAACTAAGCGAATATCGCAAATAAATCGATTGACGCGATTTCGCGTTTGGTGCAGCTGCCTGTCCCCGGCTACTGCGCGGAAATATATGCAGCCAATGCTTCGAGTTCCGCATCGGTCAGCGATTTGGTGATTCCGTTCATGATGCCTTCCAGACTGTTGTTGCGATCGCCGTTGCGGAAGTTGACCAGTTGTTTGAACAGGTAATCCTTG
>JBDTPM010000193.1:0-3011 GCA_039932695.1 Gallionella sp.
AGCCGACGGTGAACACCGCGTAATCGGGCGACACGGCTGTGACGAATCCATCCGTGGAGGAAGTCTTGCTGCCGTGATGCGGCACCACCAGCAGCGTGGCAGGCAGTTCGCCGGGATGTTCCCTGAGCAGGCGCTGTTCGGAAGGTTGCTCGATGTCCGCAGTCAACAGGATATGCTGATCACCGGTGCTGATGCGCAACACGCAGCCTCGATCATTATCGTGGACGATGCGCTGGTCATAGCTGTCACGGGCGGGATGCAATATCTCGAAACTTACTCCGTCCCATTGCCACGACTGGCCGTCCATGCAGCGTTGCTTATTGGCTGCCTGCTGCAATAACGGATGCCCATCAGGCAGTGAAGATGACAGCCAGCCGATCGGCATGTTCTGCATCACCGATGCCGCGCCGCCGGTGTGATCGCTGTCATCGTGAGTGAGCATCAATCCATCCAGCCGGTTGATGCCTTCCGCACGCAGAGCAGGGATCAGGATGCGGTTGCCGCTGTCGGCATCATCGCTGAAATCCGGTCCGGCATCGTAGAGCAACGTGTGATCCCGGGTTTGCACTGCTACAGCCAGACCTTGCCCGACATCGAAAATGATCAGGCGCAGGGCGCCTGGCGCGGGCGGTTCCGGCGTGTTGAGGAACATCGGCAGCAGTAGCAGAAATCCCAGCCAGCGCGCCGGAAAGCCGCGCGGCAGCAGTATCACCAGCACCCCCAGCATGCCGGCCACGACACTCCAGGCGGGCGGAGAGTGTTGTGTCCACACGGCTTGCGGCAAAGCGTTCAGCCATTCCAGGAACCACATCACCCCATCCATCACCAGGTGTGCCAGCCGCAGCGGAAAATCGAACGGCAAGGTCGCGCCGAGCAAAGTGAGCGGCACGACGATCAGGCTGATCAGCGGTATCGCCACCGCGTTGGCGATCGGTGAGACCAGCGATACCTGCTGGAACAGACCCAGCAGCATCGGGATCAGGCCGATGGTCATCGCCCATTGCACGCTGGCGTATTCCGACAGTACCCGCAACGGGTAGAGCGTAAGGTGTCCGGCTTTGCGGTCACCCTCTCGCTGCTGATGACTGCCCTCGATGCGGTATGCCGATACATACAGGATGAGTGCCACCGCGCCGAACGACAGCCAGAAGCCGGGTGACAGGACTGCCCAAGGGTCGGGTATCAGCACCCCGAGCAGCGCGATGCCAAGGATCTGAGCCAGCGAAAAATTGCGGTTCAGCCACAAGGCGGCGGCGACCGCGGCTACCATATACACAGTGCGTTGCGCGGGTACGGCGAAACCGGACAGCAGCGCATAGGCCAGTGCCGCCAGCAATGCGACCAATGCGGCGGCCTTGCGCGCCGGCAGCAGCAAGACCAGCCGCACGCTGCGCCGCCACAGCCAGTAGGTGAGGGCATAGCCCAGGCTGGCAAGCATCGTGATATGCAATCCTGAGATGCTCATCAGATGATTCACGCCGGTGCGCGTGAATACCTGCCACTGTGCAGACGGGATGCTGCTCTGGTCACCGATCGCCAGCGCGCTCAATACCCCGGCATAAGGTTCGCTGCCCAGCGTGGCACTGATCCTGTCGCGCACCGTTTCGCGCCACGACTCGATGCGGAACGAGAGACCATCGGCCAGCGCGTCGAGGCGGATGTTATTGCCCTTGTTATGCACATAACCGACCGCGCGAATATTGTTCTCCAGCGCCCACACTTCAAAATCAAAGCCGTGCGGGTTGCTGCTGCCATGCGGTTGTTTCAGACGCAGCGTGAGACGCCAGCGTTCCGCTGCTTTTAGTGTCAGAGGTTTCGCTTTTCTGTCGAAATAAGTATTGAGGTAGATATGTTGCGGCACGCTGGCTTGTGGAGTGAGGATCTGCTCCACAGCGAAACTGAAGCGCTGGCCGTGTTCGTGGCTGCGCGGCAACTCGGCGACCACGCCGATCACTTCGATGTCGCGCCCCTGCCATTCGTCCGGCAGGGTATTTGCAAGGCGCTGTTCGGCTTGCCATGCAGCGTGATAGAAACCGAGGCCTAAGGCGAAAGCGGCGAGGAACAGGGCCCGTATGACGCGCAGCCAAAGCGACCGGGTTGGGATCAGCAGGGAGAGCGGGAAGCAGGGCAGCAACCACGCATAGCTGAAGTCGGGCAACGCGGCCTGCTGTTGCAGCAGCCACACACCCAGCGCAAAGAAAATGGCGAAGATGACCATGCGCGTAGATTAACCTACTAGAATATAGCCATGCGCAAATTCTTCCGTCGATTCCTGCCGCAGCACGAAACAGTGATAAGCCATCGCTGGATCAAGCCGTTCGGTAGCTGGCTGCAACACCCCAACCTGTGGCACCTTCATCGCCGCTCGGTGGCCGGCGGGGTGGCGGTGGGGATGTTCTGCGGCTTGATCCCGGGGCCGTTGCAGATGATATTCGCCGCACTGTTTGCGGTGTTGCTGCGCGTCAATCTGGCGGTGGCGGTTTTCTCGACTTTGTACACCAATCCGTTCACCATCCTGCCGCTCTATGTATTGGCTTACGAACTGGGCGCATGGTTGAGCGGCGTGCACAGCGGTGTCGCGAGCGCAAAACTGGCATTTCCGGAAATGCACTGGCAAGGCTGGCTGAGCGATCTGTGGGATTGGCTGGTGATGCTGGGCGAACCTATCCTGATCGGCTTGTTGTCGCTTGCCACGATCCTGGCGATCACCGGATATGTCGGGGTGCGATTGGCATGGCGTGTGGCGGTGGTATGGAAGTGGCGCGCCAGAAAACGGCGGCAGGCTGTTCGGGTGGAGTGATTCCAATTTCAAATCAAAGCGAGAATAATTTGCAGGGTGCACTAAAGCAGGCGGCATTCTAACCTCGTTCCTCGGTAAGAACTTCTACTCCGTACTATGCACCGTTTATCCCAGATTGTTCATTAGCCTAAAACCTAACTACAAACCCTTCCCAACCTCCCCTTGTCAGGGGAGGAGCAGGTTCGGTTCTCCCCCTGACTGCGGAAGGGTC
>JBDTPM010000194.1:0-17929 GCA_039932695.1 Gallionella sp.
ATTTGACGCATAGTTACAGCCATGATTACTCCAATCGTAAGGGTTATTGACTACCGTTCACCAGCCTGACCCATATTGATTTATGAGCACCCCAACTTGCGCGAACGGGAAATTTGCTCCGGACTACTCCAGAGCGGCGCGCATTCTATCACCAATGCGGCACTACACTCAACCTCATCTGGCAGCGGGTCAGATCAAGCGGCAAAACCGTTCATTCGGAAGATTCCAACTCCTTCCGGTTGCGTTGATAAATATCGTAGCTATCCCGCTTTTCGCAGTCCGATGAAAGGTTTTTCATGCACTCCTGCTGACGAACGTTCTGCAGCGTTTCATAGGCGGTTCGTTTGGCCGTATCACTGCTGCATCCTGCGGTCAGAGCAACGATCGCCAAACACAGCATGCATGAAAATCTATCCATATAATCATTCCTCCATTACGACAACATTATTCGCGCAGTATCGCCAAAGGCGGCATCCGAATAATGCGCCACGTGGCCAGCCACCCCGCGAACGCCACCACCAGCATCATGCTGCCCACGCCGAACAGCCAGATCATTGCGCCGGGATGATAGGGGATCTCCAACACGTAGCGCGCCAGCACCCAGCCGAGCAAGGTTGCGCCCGCAGACGCGAACAGGCCACTCAATGCGCCCAGCGTGGCAAATTCGGTCAGGTGCAGCTTGCGCAGGTGACGGCTGTCGGCGCCCAGCGTGCGCAGGATCGCGGCCTGATGGATGCGCTCGTCCTGCGTGGCGAGCAGTGCGGCATACAGCACCGCCAGCCCGCTCAGCAGCGTGAACAGGAACACCGCGCTCATGGTTTGCGCGATCTGGTCCATGATGTGGCGCACCTGTTCGATCATCGCCTCGGTGTCGATCACCAGCAGGTTGGAAAATGCCTTGATCAACCCGTCGCTGGCGCGCGCCCTGTCCGGCGGCAGATAGAAGCTGGTGATAAAACTGGCCGGATAATCTTCCAGCATGCCGGGCGCTGCGATCACGAAGAAATTCACCTGCATCGAATCCCACTGCACCTTGCGCAGATTCGTCACCCGCGCGCTGAACCGGCTGCCCGCCACGTCGTAGGTCAAGGTATCGCCGACGTGGATGTCCAGCGTCTTGGCGATACCCTCTTCGACTGACAACTGCTCCAACCCCTCCCCAGCCCTCCCCTTATCATAACCAGCGACTTGGCTATCGTCTTTTGATGGCCTAGTCGAATGGCTAGTAGTTTCATCAAGGGAGGGAGTCCACCACTCCCCCTGCACCAGCTCATTATTTTTCGGCAGGCTAGCCGACCAGGACAGATTGGTCTCGCGCTCCACCAACCCGCGCGTACGCACGTCGGGATAATCGTCGCCCTTGATCGCGCGCTGGTTGATCTCGACCAGACGCCCGCGCACCATCGGGAATAATTCCGGCGGCGGCAATTTCTGACGCGTGAAAAAATCCTGCACCGCTGTGCGCTGGTCGGGCTGGATATTGACGATGAAGCGGTTAGGCGCATCCGGGGGAAGGCGCGAACGCCAGCTGTCCATCAGGTCGGCGCGCACGAAGGTGAGCAGCAGCAAAGCCATGCCGCCCAGGCTCAGCGCGACGATCTGCACCGCGTTGCTGCGCCCGTGCCGCGCCAGATTGGAGAAGGCGTGATGGCCGAACTTCGCCAACGCGCGCACGATGAACCACGCCAGCAAACCGAAAATCAACAAGCCCGCCGCCAACCCTCCCAGCACAGTCAAGCCCAGTTGCAGCGAACCCGCCTGCCACAGGAACAGCCCGCACAGCACCGCCGCGCCCGATGCGTACACCATGCCGGTGCCCGCTTCCGGCGCACCGAGTTCACGGCGAATGACGCGCAACGGCGACACGCTTTTCAATTGCCACAGCGGCAGAAAAGCGAAGCCCAACAATAATGCCATGCCGCTGGCAGCCGCCTGCCACATCGGTGTCCAGCCGGGTGCGGGCAAAGCTGCCTCGCGCATCGAGGCGATGGATTCCACCAGCGCGGCCTGCGACAGATAGCCCAGCAGCCCGCCCAGCAGCACCGCGCCGAAACCGAGCAGCAGAAACTGGTACAGAAAGATGCGCAGCACCTGCGATTGATCCGCGCCGAGGCAGCGCATCATCGCGCAGCTATCCAGATGGCGCGAAATAAAATGGCGCGACGCCAGCGCAAGTGCCACGCCCGCCAGCACCACGGCGGTGAGCGCTGCAAGTCCGAGAAAATGTTCGGCGCGTTCCAGGGCGGTGCGTATCTCCGGTCGCGCATCGCGCACGTCCTCCAGCTTCTCGCCCACGCTCAGCCGCCCCTGCGGCCCGCCTTCCTTCAACCATGCACGAAAATCCATCACCTGCTTTGCCTCGCCCGCCACCAGCAGACGATAATGGATGCGACTGCCTTCCTGCACCAGTCCGCTGGCGGGCAGATCCGCAATATTCAAAATCACGCGCGGCGCGAAGCTGGCAAAGCCGACCGACTGATCCACATCGCGCACCACCTGTGCCGCCAGCCGCAAATGCAGCGCGCCTATGCCCACTTCGTCGCCCAGTTGCACACCCAACCGCTGCATCAGCCGCGCATCTGCCCACAACGTGCCGCGCGCGGGATCAACCAAAGCCCCCTCTCCCTTGATGGGAGAGGGTTGGGGTGAGGGTGTATATTTCGATGCACCCCCCTCACCCCTGCCCTCTCCCGCAGGGGGAGAGGGAGCAAAGAAGCCGCGGTGAATTAATCCAGCACCTTCATCAATAACAATCTTCCCCCGCAGCGGATACCCCTCCCCCACCGCCAAGATTTCGGCAAGCACACTCAGTTCCTTGCCCGCCGCCATGCTGGGAAAACTCGCCGTCTCCACCACGCGCAACCCGCGCTGCAACGCAGCATCGCGATAATCTTTCGGCAATGGCCGCGTCGAAGAGATGCGCAAGTCCGCCCCCAGCAAACTGGTCGCCTCCTGTTGCAGCGCCAGCCGCACGCGGTCAGCGAACAATCCCACGGTGGCGATGCTGCCCACCGCCAGCACCAGCGCGATCAGCAGCACGCGCCATTCCCCGGCGCGCCAGTCGCGGCGCAGCAGGTTGAGGGAGAGACGGAGGAGGTTCATTTTCTATTCATGAAAAAATTACTACTTGTACGTATATACGCGCAATTACATTTTCCTTGGTCGAAGATGCCGATATTGTTTACCGTCCTCTACAAACGACAGGATCATATCTAACAAAATTATAGTTGATCGTGCAGTATCAATGATGGCCCTTTGTGCCACAGTCAGCCCACCTATAAGAAAATTTTCGTCATGCAGGACAGCATCTTTGTCTTTGATTGTTTTATCTATGTGAGCCGTCATTCTGTCAGCGGCAACTTCGATTATTTCTTTATAGCTATGCTGTTCATTTCCATATAGCACCTCCTTTCTTTCAAGTGCCCTGAAAATACTAATTTCTTCATCACCTCTCTCAAACCACCTTACAACGCTATTCCTTTGGTTGAAAACCAAACCATCCATGAGTGATGCTGGAAGCCGCCACATCTTAACTTTTTCCTTAATCGTGTTTGAAACAAAAACAACAATATCAAAATTAAAAAGTCCAGAAATCACTTTCAATAATGCATCTGTTCCACTTTTATCGCAGTAAAGTACTCTCAACTTGAGGGAAATATCTTTGAAATAGGACAAGTTGCCTTTATCAACCATATCGAGAAAATCAGATAGCTTTTGTTTGATATCTTTCAGTTCTGCCAGATAGCCTTCTAGAGTCATGTTTGCCACTTCGCTCTCCTTCGCAACTACATCACCCGCCCCGCCGCCAGATGCAACTGCCTGCCGCAACGCTGCGCCAGCGCTTCGTCGTGGGTGACGAGGATCAGCGTGGTGCCCTGCGCGCGGTTGAGTTCCAGCATCAGTTCGATGATCTGGCTACCGGTGGCGGCGTCGAGATTGCCGGTGGGTTCGTCGGCGAACAATATCTTGGGCCGGACGACGAAGGCGCGCGCGATCGCGACGCGCTGCTGCTCGCCGCCGGAAAGATGCTTGGGCAGGTGATCCATGCGCTGCGCCAAGCCGACGCGCCGCAGGGTTTTCGCAGCACGTTCGCGAGCATCGGCTGCGCCGTGCAGTTCCAGCGGCAGCATGACGTTTTCCAGCGCGGTCAACGCGGGCAGCAACTGAAAGGACTGGAACACGAAACCCGCCAGGCGTCCGCGCAAACGCGCGCGGCCGTCCTCATCGAAGGAAAAGATATCCGTGCCGTCGAGATACACCGTGCCGCTGCTGGGTGAGTCCAGCCCGGCCAGCAGACCGAGCAGCGTGGACTTGCCGGAGCCGGATGCGCCGAGAATGGCGAGGCTGTCGCCCGCTTCCACGCTGAAATTGACTTCGTGCAGGATGACCAGCGGTTGCCCACCACTTAGCACTTGCTTAGTTAGATTATTCGCCTGCACAATCACTGCCATGAAAACTCTCGCTTCCTTTCTATTCGCCAGTTTTACCAAAGAGCGCCCGAACAAATCGGCGTATCCAACGAAAGCTCTTTGTGAACGTCATCCTTTCCCATCCCCTCCCCCATGCAGGGGGAAGGGACTTATAAAACTGATTACTCTGTTACTGTTCTGCCTGTTACCGCTTAGCGTTCATGCCGCAAAAAACATCTTGGTGTTCGGCGACAGTCTATCAGCCGGATACGGCATCGCAATAGAAAAAAGTTGGGCCAGTTTGTTGCAGCAGGAATTGCAGCGCACGCAATCCGGCTTCAGTGTCGTGAATACCAGCATCAGCGGCGAGACCACGCTGGGCGGCAGGCAGCGCATCGCCAAGGTATTGAATCAACATAAACCAGAGATTGTGATCGTGGCACTCGGCGCGAACGACGGGCTGCGCGGTTATAAGCCCGCGGATATCGAAGCCAATCTGGACAAAATCATCGTACAGTCGCAACGCTCAGGAGCCAAGGTGTTGCTGGTCGGCATGCAGATGCCGCCGAATTACGGAGAACGCTACATCAAGCAATTCCGCGACATCTATCCGCGTCTCGCGCGCAAGTACCGCATCCTGGTGCTGCCGTTCCTGCTGGAAGGTGTCCCCGCAGATCAATTCCAGGCCGACAACCTGCATCCCACGGCAGATGCACAGCAGCGCATCATGCTCAATGTTTTGCAGGAATTGAAGCATCTCCTGCATTGATCCATATGCCAAATCATTTAGCGCAGGAGACCAGCCCCTATCTGCAACAGCATGCCGGCAACCCGGTGGACTGGCATGCGTGGAATCCGAACACACTGCGCCTTGCCCGCGAACAGGACAAGCCCATCCTGCTCTCGATAGGCTATTCGGCATGCCACTGGTGCCATGTGATGGCGCATGAATCGTTCGAGGACGCGGCAGTCGCGGCAGTGATGAACGAGCATTTCATCAACATCAAGGTGGATCGCGAAGAGCGCCCCGACCTCGACCAGATCTACCAGACCGCCCATCACCTGCTGACGCAGCGCAACGGCGGCTGGCCGTTGACGATGTTCCTCAGCCCCGATGGAACTCCGTTCTTTGGCGGCACTTATTTTCCGAAGCAGGCGCGCTATAACCTGCCTGCCTTTCCTGATCTGCTGGAACGTGTGGCACAGGTTTACCGGGAGAATCGCGCTGAACTGGCCGCGCAGGGAGAGCACCTGATCGCCGCACTTGCACAAACATTGCCGCAGGCCAGCCGCTCCGAAGTGTCGCTGAATGACCAGCCGCTGGCGCTGGCGGTGCGACAACACAAAGAAAACTACGACAGCGTGCATGGCGGCTTCGGCGGCGCGCCGAAATTCCTGCATCCCGCGGAACTCGATCTGCTGCTACGCCGCGCTCACGCGACGGATGACGAACCAGCCCGTCGCATCGTGCTTCACACGCTGCAACAGATGGCACACGGTGGGCTGTATGACCAGCTCGGCGGCGGTTTCTGCCGCTACAGCGTGGATGAGCGCTGGGACATCCCGCACTTCGAGAAGATGCTGTATGACAACGGCCTGCTGCTCGGCCTGTATTGCGATGCGTGGCAAAGCAGCGGCGATCCACTGTTTGCGCGCGTCGTCGAGCAGACCGCCGCCTGGGTGCTGCGCGAGATGCAATCTCCGGAAGACGGCTTCTATTCCTCGCTGGATGCCGACTCGGAACATGAAGAGGGCAAGTTCTATGTGTGGCAGCGTGACGAGATCCGCCAGCTGTTGAATGACGATGAATTCCAGATCATCTCGGCCTATTACGGCCTGGACCGCCCGGCCAATTTCGAACAACACGCCTGGAATCTGCGCGTCAGTGCATCGTTACAGGAGATCGCACAACGCATGAACATTTCTTCTGAGCAATCAACCGTGCTGCTGGCCAGTGCCAGAGATAAATTGTTCGTCGCACGCGAACAGCGCATCCGCCCGGGGCGCGATGAAAAGATCCTCGGCGCATGGAACGGCTTGATGATCACCGGCATGGCACGTGCGGCGCGGGTGTTCGACAGACCCGACTGGTTGCACTCGGCACAACGGGCGATGGATTTCGTGCGCAGCACCTTGTGGCGCGATGGCAAACTGCTGGCGACGTACAAGGATGGCAAGGCTCACCTGAACGCCTATCTGGACGACCATGCGTTCTTGCTGAACGCGTCGCTTGAGCTGATGCAGGCGGAATTTCGCAGCGTCGACCTGGCCTTTGCCGCGCAACTCGGCGATGCATTGCTGGCACGCTTCGAGGACAGGCAGAACGGCGGATTCTTTTTCACCAGCAATGACCACGAAGTGCTGATCCAGCACAACAAGATCGGTCAGGACAATGCCACGCCATCCGGCAACGGCATCGCAGCACAGGCCTTGCTTCGACTGGCTGCACTGACCGGCAAGACGGAATATTCGGCAGCCGCTGAACGCAGCCTGAAGCTGTTCTTTCCGGCGCTGCAACAAGCTGCCGGATACCACAGCAGCCTGTGCACAGCACTCGCGGAGTATTTGCAGTCTCCTGCCGTGCTGGTGTTGCGCGGAACCACAGACGCAACCGGCGTGTGGCGGAGCGCGTTGAGATCGCGCTACCTGCCCGGCGTGATAACGATAATGCTGGATGATGAGGTGACAGACCTGCCCGACGTGCTCGACAAACCGCGCGGAGAAAAATCCACCGCCTGGTTATGCCAAGGCACGCAATGCCTGCCGCCGATCACCGAGCTTGACGAGTTGCTTGCGCAGTTGAACAGACCGGAATGATGCGCGACTAGCGCAACGATATCCCGCTCTGCGCCGAGTATCCTATCGCGCTCGCTACGCCGGCGCCAAAGCGTTTGGCCAGACGATCCACGAAATTTTCCTTCATCGTGAAGTCGACGATCTTCTCGGCCTTTACGACATCGCGCGCCACCGATTCCAGACTGCCGTAACCATCCGCCAAGCCCATCTCCACGCTTTTTTGTCCGTTCCACACCAGGCCGCTGAAAGTGTCCGGCGTTTCCTTCAGGCGCTTGCCGCGACCCTGTCTGACCACATCGATGAACTGCTGATGGATCTGCGCAAGCATCTGCTTGATATATTCCTGATGCTCCGGTTTGGCCGGCGAGAACGGATCGAGGAAACCCTTGTTGGTGCCTGCGGTGATCAGACGGCGCTCCACGCCGAGCTTGGCCATCGTCCCGGTGAAACCAAAACCATCCATCAACACGCCGATGGAACCGATCAGACTGGCCTTGTCCACGTAGATCTTGTCCGCCGCAGCGGCAACGTAATAGCCGCCCGACGCGCAAATGTCCTCGACCACCACATACAGCGGAATGGCCGGATACTTGGCGCGCAGACGGCGGATCTCATCATTGATCTGCCCGGCCTGCACCGGGCTGCCGCCCGGGCTGTTGATGCGCAGGATCACGCCCTGGGTACCTTTGCTCTCGAATGCATCCTGCAGACTGGGGATCAGATTGTCGGCACTCGCCGCGCTATCCGCTGCGATCACGCCTTGCATATCAACCAGCGCGGTATGCTTGCCGGTGCTCAGCTTGGATTCGTTCCCGCCCATCCAGCCCATGAACAAGAACAACAGGAAGAACAGATAGCCAAACGTCAGCACCTTGAAGAATATCCCCCAGTGCCGAGCGCGACGCTGCTCCTGCAAGGCAGATAGCGCCAGTTTCTCCAGCACGCCGCGTTCCCAGTTGTTGTTTTGGTCTGTCATCATAATTCCTTTATTAAAATTCGTTACGCGTTGGCTTTCAACCACGTCCTCAGTTCAGCAAAATCCTGCACCAGCGCGAGCGGGTTCAATTCCTGCAACTGCTCCGGCGGATGCGCGCCGTGTCCGATCGCCACTACATCCACCCCGGCATTTTGCGCCATCTGCACATCGTGTGTGGTATCGCCCACCATCAGCGTGCGCCCGGCACTGGCACCCAGTTCTTCCATCAGTTCAAACAGCATGGCCGGATCGGGCTTGGAAAAAGTCTGGTCCGCCGTGCGCGTCGCATGAAAAAAACTCTTCATCGAGGAGGATTCCATCGCCCGGCTCAATCCCGCGTTGCTCTTGCCGGTCGCCACACCCAGCCAATAACCGGCAGCGTGCAGTTCCGCTATCGTCTCTTTGGCGCCGTCGAACAGAGGGATATTTTCATCCTGCGCCAGAAAATGATGACGATAGCGCGCCACCAGATCGGGGCGCAAAGCGTCAGGCATGTCGGGCACAGCATGGCGCAACGCCTGATCCAGCCCAAGGCCGATCACATGCCGCGCAGTCTCATCATCGGGAATGGCCAAGCCCAGGTCGCGGCACGCGGCCTGTATCGAGCCCGCGATCACCGCGGTCGAATCCATTACCGTGCCATCCCAGTCGAACACGATCAGGTCGTAACGTTTATTCATTGCCCAGCCGTAAAAAAATGAGGCGCGGATATTACCACCTTCAGGCCACGCACCAAACATATGCCACAATAGGCGCATGCGAAAATCATCACACACCGATTGGCTGTTGTATTGCCGTCCCGGCTTCGAGCAGGACTGCGCGCAGGAAGCGCTGCGTCAGGCACGGTCGCAGAAGCCGGTGATCGCCGAACAACCGCCGATACAACCCGACAGCGGATATGTCATCGTCGCACTCAACGATCAAACTCTGTCCTGCCGTGAACTGATCTTCGCAAGACAGCTGATCCGGTTGCATCACAGCATCGCGACACTGCCGGAGCGCGACCGCCTGACGCCGATACTCGATGCCATCTCTGCTCTGCCCGGCACATTTGGCACGCTGTGGCTCGAAGTACCGGACACCAACGCAGGCAAGCTGTTGACCACTTTTACGCGACGCTTTCAGCCGCTGCTGGAGACCGCGTTGCGCGAGCAGGGTCGCTTGCATGATGATCCCCGCGCTACCCGCTTGCATCTGTTCTTCCCGGATAAATCATCGGTTTTGATCGGCAGCAGCGATCCGAGCAACAGCGCGGCTGCGATCATGGGCATCGTCCGCCAGCAGATGCCTGCCGAAGCGCCGAGCCGCTCCACGATGAAACTGGCCGAAGCGATCGAAGTGTTCATGGATCGCAGTGAGCAGACGCGCATCTTGAGATCTGGCATGCAGGCGGTGGATCTGGGCGCGGCACCCGGCGGCTGGACCTGG
The DNA here is from genome assembly GCA_039932695.1 of Gallionella sp. Lineage (GTDB taxonomy): Bacteria > Pseudomonadota > Gammaproteobacteria > Burkholderiales > Gallionellaceae > Gallionella. The sequence continues at coordinate 9,610 of JBDTPM010000194.1, forward strand.
CAACTGGTGAAGCGCGGCATCCGCGTGACCGCGGTGGACAACGGCCCGATGAAGGGCGTGCTGGCGACTCATCCGCTGGTGCAGCATCTCAAGCAGGATGGCTTCAAATATGCGCCGCACAAAGCGGTGGACTGGCTGGTATGCGACATGGTGGAAAAACCTTCCAAGGTCGCCACGCTGATTGGTGCATGGTTTACGGCAGGCTGGTGCAAACACGCGATATTCAATCTGAAGCTGCCGATGAAACAGCGCGTAGTCGCACTGGACAGTGCCTTGGGCGGCATCCGAAAGCGCCTGGATGATGAAGGTATCAATTACAGGATGATCGCGAAACAGCTGTATCACGACCGCGAGGAAGTGACGGTGTTTTTGACGAGGACCAAGGGGTAAGGCAACTTCGCCCTGATATCCAGAAACTAAAGCCGTTCGCCCTGAGTACCGCGCGAAGCGCGGTGTATCGAAGGGTCGAAACATGAACGTACAAAAACAAAATCAACTTCGCCGGGGGTTGCCCGACGAAGTTGATTCACCACCCCCTCTCCCCAACCCTCTGATGGAACAACTAGCCATTCGACTAGGCCATCAAAAAACGATGTCCAAGTCGCTGGTTATCCCACAAGGGGAGAGGGGGTTGCTGGATTTCCGCAGCCCTCACCCTAACCCTCTCCCGTTTGCGGGAGAGGGGACGGCGGCATCCAGCTTCGCAATAAAACTCTCCAACTCCTTCGGCAGCGGAGCAACCAGCCGCATCGCCTCGCCCGTCAACGGATGCGCGAACGCGATGCTGTACGCATGCAGGAACATGCGCTTCAATCCCTGCTTCATCAACACCTTGTTGCGCGCGAAGTCGCCGTATTTGTCATCTCCGGCGATCGGGAAACCGAGATGCGCGAGATGCACGCGTATCTGGTGGGTGCGGCCGGTTTTGAGTTGCGCTTCCAGCAGAGTGAATTCCGGCCAGCTTCTTTGCAGCGCGAAAATGGTATGCGAGGCTTGCCCGTCTTCCCTGACCATCACGCGCTTTTCGCCCTGCGGGGTGTCGAACTTGTGCAGCGGGAGTTTGACGTGCTGTTTGGCATTCTTCCATTGCCCCAGTACCAGCGTGAAATAACGCTTGTCGCTGTTGCCCTCGCGCATGATCTCGTGCATCGCGGTCAATGCGGAACGCTTCTTCGCCAGCAACAGCACACCAGAGGTTTCGCGGTCCAGCCTGTGCACCAGTTCCAGAAACTTGGCTTGCGGGCGAGCGCGGCGCATTTGCTCGATGACCCCGAAGCTGACCCCGCTGCCGCCGTGCACCGCCACACCCGCGGGTTTGTTCACCACCACCAGCGCGTCGTCCTCGTAAATGATCGGAAATTCCACCGCCGGGATGTGTACTTGTTCGACCTCGTGCTTTTCGGCCACGCGAATTGGCGGGATGCGCAGCAAATCACCCAGTTTCAGCCGATAGGTCTGATCGATGCGCTTCTTGTTCACCCGCACTTCACCGCGCAGGATGCGATAAACGTGGCTTTTCGGCACGCCCTTCAGGTGCTTGAACAGGAAGTTGTCGATGCGCTGATCCTCGCCACTTTCATCGATTGTCAGAAAAGTGACAGATTCTTTGCTTAAACCATTCATTTTGCTTATACTTCGCCGCTCGCGCGTTTTGGATTGGGTAAGTTTGGGAATGATTTATATCCCTACGCCATAAAAACTGGCCGCCAAGGATCTTTTGGCACAAGCGACGGCGGTGTCAACTTCTCAAACCCGTAAGGGCTTAGAGAATTGCCTACCTTTGGTGCAAAGTACGCACCGCCACCCTTCCAGCCGCAGCCCGGTTAATATCGCTCACCGGTACCAGCAGCGATAGTAATTGATTTGCGCGCTCAAAGCACCTGTGGATTTTCCGTGATGCAGCCATTGCTGCTTCACACCCCGAGGAACTTTTGCAACAGTCGGCATAGCGGATGCATTGCATCCGCAGCCACGATACAGAAGTCCCGGAGAACAAATTTTTTAAGACTGGCTACCGACAGAGAAATTAATTGACCAACCGTTTGCACAATACGACACTGTTTGCACGTTTGCTCACTAGATCATTCATCTGGCACGCCTAACCGCGTGTAGCCTGGTCTCGCCCGTGTCAGAGCGCGGGAGACGATAAAATGAAACGCATGTTATTCAATGCGACACAACCGGAAGAACTCCGTGTCGCCATTGTCGACGGTCAGAAACTCATAGACCTGGACATTGAAACCGCCGGTAAAGAGCAACGCAAGAGCAACATCTACAAAGCCGTCATCACCCGGCTCGAGCCCAGCCTCGAAGCCTGTTTCGTCGATTACGGCGGCAACCGCCACGGTTTCCTCCCGTTCAAGGAAGTTTCTCCCCAATATTTTCAGGCAGGCGCAGGTAGCCGTCCTTCGATCAAGGAAGCGTTGCGCGAAGGCCAGGAATTGCTGGTGCAGGTTGAAAAAGACGAGCGCGGCAACAAGGGTGCGGCTCTTACCACCTACATCAGCCTGGCCGGCCGTTACATCGTGCTGATGCCCAACAACCCGAGCGGCGGTGGCGTATCGCGCCGCATCGAGGGTGAAGAGCGCAACGAGTTGCGCGAAGTGCTGTCGAATGTCGAAGTACCGCAGGGCATGAGCATCATCGCGCGCACCGCAGGTATCGGGCGCAACGAAGAAGAACTGCAATGGGATCTGGATTACCTTAAGCAATTGTGGGATGCGATCGAAGGCGCGGCCGAATCGGAAAAAGCGCCCTCGCTGATCTACCTTGAGAGCAGCCTGGTGGTTCGGGCCATCCGCGACTATTTCAACCCGGAGATCGGCGAGATCCTGATCGACACCGAAGATGTCTATCAGCAAGCCCTGGCTTTCATGAGCACGGTGATGCCGAGCAACGTGGACCGCATCAAGCGCTATATTGACGACGTGCCGCTGTTCTCGCGCTTCCAGATCGAGCATCAGATCGAATCCGCGCATGCGCGCGAAGTGCGCCTGCCATCCGGCGGCGCGATCGTCATCGACCATACCGAAGCCCTGACCGCGATCGACATCAACTCGGCGCGCGCCACCAAAGGCTCGGACATCGAAGCCACTGCGTTCAACACCAATCTCGAGGCTGCGGAAGAGATCGCCCGCCAATTGCGCTTGCGCGACCTGGGCGGATTGATCGTGATCGACTTCATCGACATGGAAAACAGCCGCAACCAGCGCGACGTGGAGAACCGCTTGCGCGACTCGCTGCACTTCGACCGTGCGCGTGTGCAGACCGCCAAGATCTCGCGCTTCGGACTGCTGGAATTGTCACGCCAGCGCCTGCAACCCAGCCTGAGCGAAAGCAACTACATCGCCTGTCCGCGCTGCAGCGGCATCGGACACATCCGCGGCACCGAGTCTTCCGCGTTGCACATCCTGCGCATCATTCAGGAAGAAGCGATGAAGGAAAGCAGTACGGCGATCCATGTTCAAGTTCCGGTGGATGTCGCCACGTTCCTGCTCAACGAGAAGCGTTCAGATATCCACCGCATCGAATCGCGCCTGAAGGTGGCGGTCACGGTGATACCCAACCCGCATCTGGAAACACCGAATTACGCTATCAGCCGTCTGCGTATTGACGACATGACCAGCGAAGTGCTGCAGGCCAGTTACAAACTGGTGGAAAAACCGACTGAGGAAAAACCGCAGAGCGGCGCGCAAGACCAACAAAAAGCCATGCGCGCACAAGCCGTGGTGCAGGGCATCACACCAACTCAACCCGCACCGATGAAAGCCGAAGCAGCACAGCCTTCGATGTTCGGAAAAATCATTTCATGGTTCAAATCATTGAGTGAGGAAGAAGCTCCCAAGGCCAAACCTGCAGCAAGCAGGCCACGCAACGCGCCTCGTCCCGATCGCGGCGAACGTCCCGAAGGCGGCGGCAAACGTCGTGATCGTGGCGGACGCGGTGAACGCAGCGAGGGTAGCGGCAATCGCGACCGCAACGAACCTCGCGGCAAACCGGCACAGGCTGAGGTCGCTGCCAAACAGCAAGAACCGCGTGAGCCACGTGAGCCGCGCCCACCCAAGCAACCGCGCCCACCCCGGGTCAAGGAAGAAATGCCGGTGCTGGAAAGCCTGGTCGTCGTTGCTGCCAGCGAACCGGAAGGCAACGCGCCAAGTCCGCGTCGCCGCGGCCGTCGCGGTGGTCGCCGCGAGCGCGAGCAGCGGGAAAATGCAGCGCAGAACGCAGCTGCGTTGGCAACCGGTGGGGTAGCGGTGCAGCAATCCTTCGAACAGATGGTCACGTCGCACGTTAGCGTGAAGCCGACCGAATATATCGCCTACCCCGAAGGTTTTGTCAGACCGAGCGAATACATCGCGATGCCAACGATTCCATCACATCAAAGCGAGGTAGCTGAGGTATCGGCCGCACCGGTGATCACATCGGTTTCGACTGCTTCGGCTTCAACAGCCGGGAGCGGCCCCAGCCTGATCCAGATCGAGACCGATCCGGTCAAGCTCAGCACGGTGGCAACGCACATTCCATCCGGCTATACGGATCAGCCGACTGCCTCACGCCGCCGCACACGCCAGCGTGAAGTGTATGTGGAGAATGAGCCGCTGGTTCAGATCGAGACACAACACCCGCAAGGGTAATCTCGACGGGCAGTAAAAAGCCGCACGGTGAAAATCGTGCGGCTTTTTTATTTCAGAAGCGCTATGTCGCGAAGTGCCGTTGCCGTATCTCCTGCAGCAACCCCTGCGCAGCATCTTCCACCATATCCAGCACACGCTCGAATCCATCCGCACCTCCATAGTAGGGATCCGGCACTTCACGTTCCGGATGATGACGCGCGTATTCGAGGAACAGCCGTGCCTGCGTAGCGCTTTCCGGTGGAGCAAGACGATTCAGGATGGCCAGATTGGCCCTGTCCATAGCCAGCACATAATCGAAACGGCGGAAGTCACCCGCTTCCACTTGGCGCCCGCGCAAAGCACTCATGTCGTAACCGCGCTGTTGCGCCGCCCGTTGTGTGCGTAAATCGGGCGGATCGCCGATGTGGTAATCATGCGTCCCCGCCGAATCGATCAATATCTGTTCGGACAGACCCGCGTTCTCGACATAGTGTCGGAACACCGCTTCCGCTGTCGGAGAACGGCAGATATTTCCCATGCAAACGAACACTACAGAAACCTTATTCATCATCTCGATCAACCATTGCAAGCAAACTGCCACGCCTGTCCCCAACCATTTCATCGCCATTCTACACACTCCATGCCGGGCTTTTATGCATTGCTCAGACTAAGTCAGCCGTCATGGTAGGCGCACAGTCATCCAGAGATATTACTTGACCAATAAACTCGGGTAAACTATCATTAGCCACATTAAATCAACAGGAGAGACACCAATGGAAATCCCGACACGCGACGGCGACGGCTATCTCGAAAGCATGAGCGACTGGACACCGGAGATCGCCAAGGCCATGGCCGAGGCCGACGGTTACGAGTTGAATGAAGCGAAATGGGCGCACATCATGAAAGCCCGCGAGTTCTACGATGAATTCGGCACCGTCCCGCCAATCCGGAAATTCGTAAAATATATCGAGCAGGATCAGAAGGAAGTTTTCGAACTTTGGATGACCGGGCCGATGAAGCCCATCACCAAATATGGCGGTCTGCCCAAACCGACTGGCTGCGTCTGATCTTCATCGCTGTTGCAGGTTACGCGTAGCGTCTCCTTGACGGAGCGCTACAGCGCCCCGCCCCCTTATGGCATGCAAAAACTCGATCAACTGAATTTCGAAAACACCTACGCCCGCCTGCCGGATAGTTTTCACAGCCGCCTGCATCCCACTCCCCTGCCCGATCCCTATCTGGTCAGCTTCAATCCGAACGCCGCCCGCCTGATCGATCTAGACAGTGAAGAAATCTCGCGCGCCGATTTCACCGAACACTTCACCGGCAACCGCTTGTTGCCGGGCGCCGAGCCGCTGGCTATGCTTTACGCTGGCCACCAGTTCGGTCACTTCGTGCCACAACTGGGCGATGGTCGCGCGATACTGCTCGGCGAGATCAGGAACCGTGCCGGAGAACTCTGGGATGTGCAGCTCAAGGGAGCGGGAATCACGCCCTATTCGCGCCAGGGCGATGGCCGCGCCGTGCTGCGTTCCAGCATCCGCGAATATCTGTGTTCAGAAGCCATGCACGGACTGGGTATCCCCACCAGCCGCGCCTTGTGCATCACCGGCAGCGACGAGGAAGTTTATCGCGAAGCCATCGAATCCGCTGCTGTGCTGACCCGTCTGTCGCCATCGCATGTGCGCTTCGGTTCGTTCGAAGTGTTTTTCTATCGCGGCCAGATTCAACAGATCGCCGCGCTCGCCGATTACGTCATCGCCAGACACTTCCCCCATCTGGTCGGCGATGCAGACAAGTATCAATTATTTTTGAATGAAGTCACCCAGCGCACCGCGCGGCTGATGGCACAGTGGCAGGCGGTCGGCTTCTCGCATGGCGTGATGAACACCGACAACATGTCGATACTCGGCCTGACCTTCGACTACGGTCCGTTCGGCTTCATGGAAAGTTACGACCCCGGCTATATCTGCAACCATTCCGATCCTCGCGGTCGCTATGCTTACGATCAGCAGCCGCATATCGGCCTGTGGAATCTCGCCTGCCTGGCACAAGCGCTGTCGCCGCTCATTCCGGCCGAGCAGGCCCATGCCGTTCTCGACGCTTACGCGCCAGCCTACCATCAACACTATGCGGAACTGATGGGCGCCAAACTGGGACTGAGCAATACAGCAGACGATGATATTCAACTGATCGGCTCGCTGCCGCAAATGATGCACGACAGCCAGATCGATTACACCAATTTATTTCGCAGCCTGGGGAATTTCAACTCATCGGCGGGTGCGACCAACGACCTGTTGCGCAATCAGTTCATCGGCCGCGCAGCATTCGATGCCTGGGCAATAATCTATCGCGCGAGACTGCAAGACGAACCGGGCACGGACAGCGAACGCAAAGCGCGCATGGATGCGGTAAATCCGAAATACATCCTGCGAAATTATCTGGCGCAGAATGCGATCGAAAGGGCTGAGAAGCACCGCGACTTTTCCGAGATCGACCGTCTGCTGAACTTGCTGGTCAAACCGTTCGACGAACAGCCCGGAATGGAGAGTTATGCCGCCACGCCGCCGGAATGGGCGCGACAGATCGAAGTGAGTTGTTCTTCCTGAGTACCGCCTGCCTCGTGCCTGCAACACAACAAGGGAACCTCTGATTAAACTTGGTTTTGTCATTCTGGTGAAAGCCGGAATCCAGTATTTTCAAACAACTGGACACCGGCCTGCGCCGGTGTGACGGACTTGATTAGGTTTCCCTTTAGCTTTGCCGGCGCAGCAATATCGCCGCCACTTGTTTTTTCGGCTTGTTCGCAGGCTGGGTAGTCTGAGCAACAGGGGTGGCGCTGCCACTGGGTTCGTAAGGCTTGTCGAACCACGGATCATGGCTGGGTTTTTTCGGCGCGGCCGAACGCGGTGCGTGGCTGCGCTCTGAATGTTCACCCCGGGGCGCATGGCTTCGTTCTGTATGTTCACCCCGAGATGCATGGCCATGATGCTCTCCGCGCGGCGTTCTGCTGGGCTTCGCTGTATGCGGCACGACCGCAGTTTCTTTTTCGATCTCGCGCTTGATCAGCTTCTCGATCTCCTTCAGGTATTTCTCTTCTTCCGGCGACACCAGCGAGATCGCTTTACCCGACGCGCCGGCGCGACCGGTACGGCCGATGCGATGCACGTAATCTTCCGGGGCGTGCGGCATTTCGTAGTTGATCACCATCGGCAACTGGTCGATATCCAAGCCACGTGCCGCCACGTCGGTCCCGATCAGAACGGTGACTTTGCCCTGCTTGAAAGCGTCCAGTGCCTGGATGCGCTCAAGCTGGCTTTTATCGCCATGGATCGCATCGGCGGCCACACCGTCTTTCTGCAATTGTCTGGCGAGACGTCCTGCAGCAATCTTGGTTTTGGTGAACACCAGCACTTGCGACGCATCGCTGCCGCGCAACAATTGTGCGAGCAACACGTGTTTGTCTTCCTGCGCGACCAGATAGACCTTTTGCGTGACATTTTCAGCCGTAGCGTTGCTGCGTGCGACCTCGATGAGCTTGGGCTTGGTCAGGAATTCCGCTGATAATTTTTTGATCTCGTTCGAGAACGTGGCCGAGAACATCAGGTTCTGCCGCTGTTTGGGCAGCAACGCCAGGATGCGCTTCAGATCGGGCATGAAGCCCATATCCAGCATGCGGTCCGCCTCATCCAGCACCAGCATCTGCA
>JBDTPM010000195.1:0-7384 GCA_039932695.1 Gallionella sp.
GCAGATTCAATCCCCAGGCACTGCCATCGCCCAATAACTGTTCAAAACGCGGCGTGTCCTGCGGCGTGGAAATGATCAAAATATCACGTATCCCGGCCAGCATCAGCGTGGACAGTGGATAATAGATCATCGGCTTGTCATAGATCGGTAGCAGCTGTTTGGATACCGCCAGTGTCACCGGATGTAATCGTGTCCCGGAACCACCGGCGAGTATGATGCCCTTCCTGGGAAGCAAGGTCATATTCGAACCTCAGTCAGTTCAAACCATGTCCTTGAGTGCTTTCAGCGGAAGAACCTTGACGACATTGCGGGCTGGTTTGGCCTTGAACATGACCTCTTCTTTGGTGAAGGGGTTGATTCCTTTACGGGCGGCAGTGGCGGGCTTGCGAACCAGTTTGACTTTCAGCAAGCCGTAAAAATTAAATACGCCTGGGCCACTTTTGAGATCACGTTTGATGATGTCGGCCAGTTCGTCGAATACAGCGCTGACGACCTTGCGATTCAGTTCTGTCTTCTCGGCGATCATTGAAAGCATTTCGGTCTTGGTAGTAGGTTTTTTTGTCGCTTTGGATTTTGTTACTTTGCCTTTTGCTGCCATGATTAACTCCCTGTGGTGGTTGAAAAAAATAATACCGCTCTCTATACGTCCAAATTCTTCACGCCCAGTGCATTCTTCTCGATGAAGGCGCGGCGTGGTTCAACAATATCTCCCATCAGGGTGGTAAATATCTCATCAGCAGAAATCGCATCTTCGATACGTACCCTCAACAGGATGCGATTCTTCACGTCCATCGTGGTTTCCCACAGTTGCTCCGGGTTCATCTCGCCCAAGCCCTTGTAACGCTGAATATTTACCCCGCGTTTTGCTTCTTCCAGCAGCCATTCGATTGCTTGTTTGAAACTCGATACAGCACGTTTCTGCTCTCCCCGAGCAATGTAAGCGCTTGCTGTTATAAGCCCGTTCAGAACTTCTGCAGTCTGCCGTATCTGCACATAGTCGCTGCCTTTCAGAAAATCTCTATCCATGTAGCTGACGGAATAGTTGCCGTGATACAGCTTTTCCAGGCGTAAACGATATTCGCCGACTTCATCCGTTTCTACTGCCACCTTGATGTTGCCGCCGCATGCTTTTTCGAGCATCTTAGCGCTGTTCTGCGCCTGTTTGGCATCGTCCAGCGAAAGCGTGGGCAATATCAGCAACGCATGACTGGCTTCGGGCGCGGTAAAGCGAGACAGACGTTCAATAACTGCTTCTGCAAGAAAATATTGCTTTGCTATTTGCTCGAGCGCTTCGGTCTGAATAGGTGCTGCATCGGCGGCAGGATACAGCGCAGCATTGTTGAGTGCGGCCTTGAGCATATAAATCTTCATCTCCTGATCATCCTTGAGATAACGCTCGTCCTTGCCTTGCTTGATCTTGTACAACGGGGGTTGCGCGATATAGATATGTCCGCGCTCGACCAGCTCGGGCATCTGCCGGTAGAAGAATGTCAGCAGCAGGGTGCGGATGTGCGAACCGTCCACGTCCGCGTCTGTCATTATGATGATGCGGTGATAGCGCAGCTTGTCGGCGTTGTATTCTTCCTTGCCGATGCCCGTACCCAGCACGGTGATCAGCGTCGCGATTTCCTGGGATGCGATGAGTTTTTCGAAACGGGCTTTTTCCACATTTAGTATCTTGCCCTTGAGCGGGAGGATCGCCTGGAATTTGCGGTCACGTCCCTGCTTGGCAGAACCTCCCGCAGAGTCACCTTCGACCAGATACAACTCGGACAAAGCCGGGTCCTTTTCCTGGCAATCTGCCAGTTTGCCGGGCAATCCCATACCATCCAGCACACCTTTGCGACGCGTCAGTTCTCGCGCCTTGCGGGCAGCTTCTCGTGCGCGGGCTGCATCAATGATCTTGTTGACAATGATCTTGGCGTCATTTGGTTTTTCCAGCAGGAACGCGCTCATCTGCTGGCCGATCAGATCCTCAATAACTGGACGCACTTCGGAAGATACCAGCTTGTCCTTGGTCTGCGATGAAAACTTCGGGTCAGGTAGTTTCACCGACAATACCGCGGTTAGTCCTTCGCGCATATCATCCCCGGTAGTATCGACCTTGGCTTTTTTAGCCAATTGTTCGGTCTCTATGTACTGATTCAGCGTTCTCGTCATGGCTGCGCGCAATGCGGTCAAGTGGGTTCCGCCGTCGCGTTGCGGGATGTTATTGGTGAAACATTGCACAGTCTCCTGGTATGAATCGTTCCACTGCATCGCTATCTCGGCTGTGATACCGTCTTTTTCTCCGATTGCGTAAAAAACTGTCGGGTGCAGCGGTGACTTGTTGCGGTTCATGTATTCGACAAAACCTTTGATACCGCCGCTGAACGCAAAATTTTCTTCTTTTCCGTTGCGGTGATCGATCAAAGCGATTTTAACGCCGTTGTTCAGGAAGGACAGTTCGCGGAGCCTTTTCGCCAAAATATCGAAATGAAACTCAACGTGCCCGAAGGTTTCTTTTGCGGCGAGAAAATGGACTAACGTGCCTCTCTTGCTTGACTGACCGATTACTTTAAGCGGAGCGACAGGATCGCCATGCCGAAACTCCATGAAGTGTTCCTTGCCATCACGGTATATCGTCAGCTTTAACCATTCCGATAAAGCATTTACCACCGACACTCCTACACCGTGCAAACCGCCGGATACTTTGTAGGAATTACTATCAAACTTGCCGCCCGCATGCAGAATGGTCATGATCACTTCAGCTGCAGAGCGGTTTTCTTCTTTGTGAATATCGGTTGGAATCCCGCGCCCATTATCGCTGACGCTAATCGAATTATCAGCGTGTATGATCACGTTAATCTCGTTGCAATGGCCCGCCAAGGCTTCATCCACTGCGTTATCCACCGCTTCGAAGACCATATGATGCAATCCTGTGCCATCGTTTGTGTCGCCAATATACATACCTGGACGTTTGCGGACCGCTTCTAGTCCTTTTAGTACCTTGATACTACTGGAATTGTATTCCGTCATTTGATTCTTTCATGGTGTTGGTGTGTTTCACGTGGAACATGATTAAGTAGTTTATATCCTCATTGGCATCACCACATAGCGGAACTCCTGATTGTCCGGTGTGGTTATCAGGATGCTGCTATTGGGATCGCCAAAGGAGAAGATTGCCGCTTCACTACTTATGTTGTTAAGGCCATCCATCAGGTAGTTCACATTAAACCCGATATCTATTGCCTCTCCGTGATAATCCGTTTCAATTTCCTCTTGTGCTTCTTCTTGCTCGCTATTGCTACTGATAATGCTCAGGTTTTTTTCGGTCAGTACGAACCTGACTCCTCGGAATTTCTCATTGGATAAGATAGCTGCACGTTGAAGAGCTTGCTGTATTGCTATTCTATTCATCTCTAGATGATTATCGTATTTCGGTATGACGCGTTCATAGTCCGGGAATTTCCCATCGATAACTTTCGTGATCAAACTAATCCCGGAGAAATTTGCTTTTAATTGTTGCTGAGAAAACTCTATCTCTATCAAATCGTCAGTGTCTCCAAGTAGCTTGCAAAGTTCCAGTACTGCTTTACGTGGAAGGATGATTTCCTGCTTTTCATATTTTCCTTCAATAATTCCCGCATTAAATGCAAGTCTATGACCGTCTGTAGCAACAACTTTTATTTTATTTCCTTCAACGATCAACAATACTCCATTCAAATAATACCTGACGTCTTGCTGCGCCATTGCGTATTGCACCGAGAGCAGTAATGTCTTTAGAGCTAATTGGCCCATTGAGATTATTTTTGAACCAGCAAGCTGATTGCTTAGTTTTGGAAAATCCTGGGCAGGAAGAGTTTGTAAGCTGAACCGGCTCTTGTTGGATTTTATTTGCGCCTTGTTTTCCTTGGCCTCTATCGAAATTTGGCTCTGTTCTGGCAATATGCGCAGGATTTCCTGGATCTTTTTTCCACCAACTGTTATTGCAGACGTGGCTCCATCGCTCTTTTTTATCTCTATGCTTGTCGTAATTTGAATTTCAAGATCTGTTGCCGTAAAACGTATCAAGCCAGGCTCTTTTTCAATAAGGACATTGGATAATATTGGCAGGGTCTGCTTCCTCTCAACAATACCAATCACTACTTGCAACGGTTTCAAAATGGTTTCTTTGTCTGTTTTCTCAATAAACATAATATAAATTCCTAATAAGACTAATAATGTCTTAAGTTTACGTTGGTAAGTCTGAAAATTTATTCATAATCAAATTATTAAACATAATTTACATTGGGATTTTTCTGTTAATTGAACATTGCATAAATGTGCATATCTTTTGATATTATCTAAATTATGAGTTTATTCACATTTTGTACCCGTTAATTACACAGCATTATCCTCGTAATGTTTGAAGCAATATTTTATAGTCAGCGTCGATAGTCGTATTGCTGGCTCTCAGATCAGCCATTGTTTTGCAGGCATGAATAACGGTTGAATGATCCTTGCCGCCAAATGCATTCCCGATTTCCGGCAGGCTCATCGTAGTTAGCTCTCGAGCCAGAGCCATAGCCATTTGTCTGGGACGTGTCAGATTCCTGGTACGTTTCTTGGAGAGCAACTCTACCATCTTGAGCCGGAAATAGTCAGCTACAGTTTTCTGGATATTGTCGATCGATATCTGCCGGCTTTGAGCGACCAGAATATCCTTTAAAGCTTCCTTTGCCGTTTCTACAGAGATATTGCGCTTGTGAAATTTGGCGTAGGCTTCAACTCGTTTTAGTGCACCTTCAAGTTCACGAACGTTGGAACTGACATGTTTTGCCACAAAAAAAGCGACCGTTTCATCAAGAGAATAATTGCCCAGTGAAGCCTTTTTAAGGAGGATGGCTACGCGCATTTCAAGTTCTGGAGGTTCAATCGCAACGGTAAGACCCCATCCGAAACGTGATACTAATCGACTTTCCAAACCTGCAATCTCTTTAGGGAAAGAGTCGCTGGTCAAAATTACCTGTTTGTGTGAGTCAACTAGTGTATTGAAGGCGTAAAAGAACTCCTCCTGGGTTTTTGCTTTACCGGCAAAAAATTGAATATCATCAATAAGTAAGACGTCTAGAGAATGGTAAAACTGTTTGAATTCCTCGAATTTATTCGTTTGGTACGCGCGTACTACGTCGGCAACGTATCTTTCGGCATGCATATAGCAAATCTTCATTTGCGTATTGTTAAGTCTGATTTGATTGCCAATAGCCTGAAGCAGGTGTGTCTTACCCAGACCAACACCACCATATACGAATAATGGGTTGTAAGAAACCCCAGGTAATTCAGCCACTTGAGTAGCGGCTGCAAAAGCCAATTGGTTCGCCTTACCGATAACAAAATTACCGAAAGTAAGATTAGGATTCAGCTTTCCATAACCACGAAAAGACGTTTCTATCTTGGGCTTATTCTCTGAATGAGGACTCGCTGGTTTCGGCGCTTGTGAATCGGTAGATTTGAATGCTGGGACGCTTTCAAGCACACGAAACTCGAAAGGAGGTACATAGGAATAGGCCAAACCAGCTTGGCGACTGATCTCGGGTAAGAACCGCTCCTGGACCAATTTCAAGGTAAAACTGTTGGGCGCGGTGAGAACCAGAGACCCATTCTCACTCTTGAGCGCTAACGGTTTTATCCAGGAGTTATATTGTTGCGGCGGCAGGCTCATTTCGAACGAGCGAAGGCATGAATCCCAAAAAGAAATATCCTGCATGTCTACGTGGTTATATATTAGATCAACAACTGTGATGAGTTTGCATTCTACAGCGCAAATCCAAACTTATCCACAGGCAAAATAGTAAAATAGACTTGACACTCTCGCCTTAACGCTTTGTAATAGCGCGCTTTACGATTTACCGAGGACTAAACATGAAACGCACTTATCAGCCTTCCGTAACCAAAAGAAAACGTACCCATGGATTTTTGGTGCGTATGAAAACACGCGGGGGCCGCGCCGTTATTAGGGCTCGTCGTGCTAGAGGCCGTGCGAGACTCGCGGTCTAGCTATTACCTTTTCTGCTTCTGCTGGATTTACCCCTGCGCATCGGTTATTGCGCGAAGATGGATTCGACCATGTTGTTCATGCTGGAAGCATTGCGGACAGACATTTCAAGATCTTTTTTGTGCGCAATATAAAAAGCAACGCAAGGCTTGGAATAATTGTTGGCAAAAGAACATTACCCAGTGCTGCGCAACGAAATCGCGTTAAAAGAGCAATTCGGGAGGTGTTTCGCCGCCACAGTATCAAAGTTCAACAACTCGATTTAGTTGTGCTGGTGAGAAGTGCTGATTCGCAAGCTTCGCCAGCCGTCGATTTGGAAGCGCTATTCAACCAAGTAGAAAAAAGATGCGCAAGCTAGTGATCAAGCTGATACATGGCTATCAATTTCTGATTAGTCCGCTTAGCCCACCGACCTGCAGATTTACCCCCAGTTGTTCCGATTATGCCTGTCAAGTCTTGGCAAAACACGGTGTAATCAAGGGGGGTTGGCTCAGCATTTGGAGATTGCTGCGCTGCAACCCCTGGAATCCCGGTGGATACGACCCTGCACCCTAACCTTTAGGCTCGATAATGGATTTACAGAGATTGTTCTTGTTTTTGATCTTTTCCTTTTCCTTGGTTCTGGTTTGGGATGGGTGGCAACGCTATCAACATCCTGAAATGTTTGTTCAGCAAAGCGAAGCGTCGAACAAGGAAATGCCAACGCCGCAGACTACGGCTCCTGCCAGCTCAGGCGCAGCTTCAGTTGGATCGGGGCAGGGAATAATAGCTCAGAAACCAATCAATTCCCTGACAGGAAAATTAATAATCGTCAGAACAGACCTTCTGGAAGCAGAAATCAGCACAGTCGGTGGAGATATCATACGTTTGGCGTTGCTCAAACATCCTGACGGACAGGATAAAAGTAAACCCCTGGTGTTATTTGATCGCGGTGAAGGAACACACAATTACATAGCACAAAGCGGCTTGCTGGGAACGGGATTGCCGAACCACAACAGCCTGTTTGCTTCGGAGCAGGACCGATATGAGCTTTCCGGAAATGCCGATCAGGTACAAGTACGGCTGAAAGCTTTGGATAGTTCAGTTCTGAAAACGACCAAGGTGATCACATTCCACAAAGGTAGCTATCTGGTCGATATAGCCTACGAAATAGGTAATACCGGCAAGCAAGCGGTAACGGCAAGCAGTTATTTTCAATTGGTTCGGGATAATCTACCGCCGCAAGGTAGTATAAAGTTTTTGCCTACGTATACCGGTGCAGCAGTCTATACGGAAAAAGAAAAGTTTAAAAAGATTGAGTTCTCGGCTATTGAAAAAGGCAAAACGGAATATCCCCAACAAGCAGATGACGGCTGGATCGGGATATAG
>JBDTPM010000196.1:0-9402 GCA_039932695.1 Gallionella sp.
CGCGCCGTGATGATGCAGCAGCGTGGCTTCCATAGTCGCGGCGATCAGCGTCTCCAGATTGCGGCGGCCGATCTCAGGGTTGGAATATTTGCTGGCGATCACTTCGCCCTGTTCGGTGATGCGGATCTGGCCGTTCACGCTGCCCGGCGGCTGTGCGAGTATCGCGTCGTAACTCGGGCCACCACCGCGACCCACGGTGCCGCCGCGACCGTGGAACAATCGCAGCTCGATGCCATGCTTGTCGAACACCTTAACCAGTTCGACCTCGGCCTTGTACAGCTCCCAATTCGCGGTGAGATAGCCGCCGTCCTTGTTGCTGTCCGAATAGCCCAGCATCACTTCCTGGGTGTTGCCCCGACTCTCCAGCAACTTGCGGTACCAGGGGAGGGAGAACAGCTCGTCCATGATGACGCCGCAGCCGCGCAGGTCTTCGATGGTCTCGAACAGCGGGACTATGTTGATATGCAAGACAGGGTTGGCGTGAAGCTGGTCGCCGCCTTCCAGCAGCTTGACTTGTTGCAGCATCAGCGCGATCTCGAGCATGTCGCTCACCGCGTCTGTCTTGGAGATGATGTGGTTGGGTAGTGCGCCTTGTCCGAAACGCTTATGGATCTCTGCCGCGGCTTGCATGATGCGCAACTCACTTTTCGGAACATCGGAATAGCGCTCGATGTCGGTTATCAGTATCTTGCCGGCCTGCAAGGCTTCCAGCAGGACTTTGCGTTTCGTTGTCTCGTCGAGGTCGGCATAGTTAGACTTGCCCGAGCTGTGAGAGAACAGTTCGCTCACCGTCTGCTCGATGATGGCGCTGTGCTGGCGCATGTCCAGCGGTGCGAGGTAGAAACCGAACACCTCGGCGGCGCGGCGCAGGTTGGCGAGCCGCCCGCGAGCCAGATATACAGCACCGTGTTTGAACAGAGAGTCGATCATCACGTCCAGGTCGGCGATGAATTCCTGAGCCGTGGCATAGGGCTTGGCATGCTTGTCCACAGGCGGCAGATGCGAGAGGTCGTGCCCGAGCTGTTTGGCGGTGGCCGAGAGGCGCGAATAGACCAGGATCAACGCACGGCGATACGGTTCATCGTCGCGGGCTGCAGCCTTGTCCGGCGAGGCATCGGAAAGTTTGCGCAGTTCATCGCTGACTTCTACCAAGCGGTCAGTCAGACTCAGGCGGGTGCCGAGCAGGTTGGCTTCACTAAGATAATATTCGAATACCAGAGCAGAGTGTTGTTGCAACGCATCCAGCATCACGTCATGAGTGACGTAAGGATTGCCGTCGCGGTCGCCGCCTATCCAGCTGCCCACGCGCAGTAGCGGCGGTAACTTGATATTCCTGTCGAAGCGTGCTTCCAGTTGCTTCTCGAGTCCCGCATAGAGCTTGGGGATCTCGCTCAGGAAAGTGTAACGATAGTATTCCAGTCCGTTGCGGATCTCGTCGTGCACGGTCAGTTTGGCGGTACGCAGCATGCGCGTCTGCCACAGGATCAATACGAAGCGATGCAGCGCCTCTTCGTTGTCGGCCAGATCGTCCGGGGTCATGTCCACCCGGTCGCGATCCGACAGCAGACTGGAGATGATCAACTGGCAATCGAGAATGCTCTTGCGCTGCACTTCGGTCGGGTGTGCGGTCAGTACCGGCGAGACCAGCGCGTTATTCAGAAAGTCCTGCAGAGTCTGTGTGTCTATCTTTTTCTGCTCCAGGCGTTCCAGCGCCAGCAACAGGCTGCCGTCCTTGAACGCGGTGCCCGACTTGAGATGTGCGCGGTGGCGGCGGTTATGGTGCAGGTCTTCGGCGATGTTGGTCAGTTGGGAGAAATAACTGAAGGCGCGCACCACAGCCAGTGTCTCGCTGGGGGAGAGCGCATCCAGCATCTGTTCGAGCGATGCGCCGTCGCGCTCGTCCTGGGTCTTGCGAAAACGTACCGCGGCACGGCGCACGTTCTCGATCAGGTTGTACGTTTCCTCGCCTTCCTGTTCGCGCAGCGTGTCGCCGAGTATGCGGCCAAGCAGGCGCACATCGTCGCGCAGCGGCAAATCCTTGCTGGATAGATCGGTAGGGGCGGAAATCAAATTCATCACGTTTTCGGGACAAAAGTACGGCGCATCTTACGGGCCCTCTAAAAATCCGCCAAAGCTGCGCTGGCGGCGTTGAAAACGGACTCAGATGCTCGTTTACTGTGTGTAAACTCCGCTTCTTCGCCCGTTTTTGCCTAGCCATCATCGGCTTGATCGAATTTTTAGAGATACCCTTATGTTAGAATGCGCCGTGTAATATCAATAAATAATTTTAGGAAATCCGATGAGCCAGAAATCCCCGAATGCACCTTCCCGTTTAGTGATCGCATCGCGCGAAAGCGCGTTAGCCATGTGGCAAGCACAACACATCCGTGACAGGCTGCGCGCATTATATCCGCAAACCGAGGTCAGCATATTGGGCATGACCACACAGGGCGACCAGATCCTCGAGGTGACCCTTTCCAAGATAGGCGGCAAGGGCCTGTTCGTGAAAGAGCTGGAGACCGCACTGGAAGACGGTCGCGCCGATCTGGCCGTGCATTCGCTGAAAGACGTGCCGATGAACCTGCCGGCGGGTTTTGTGCTGGCCGCGATCGGCGAACGCGAAGACCCGCACGATGCCTTCGTGTCGAACAAGTTCGAGAATCTGGCCTCGTTGCCTGCGGGCAGCGTGGTCGGTACCTCCAGCCTGCGCCGCGAAAGCCAGTTGCGCGCGCGCTTCCCGCATCTGAAGATCGAGCCGTTGCGCGGCAACGTGCAGACCCGTTTGCGCAAACTTGACGAAGGTCAATATGCCGCCATCATCCTTGCCGCCGCCGGATTGAAACGCCTCGGTCTGGGCAGCCGCATCCGCACGCTGATCACCAGCGAGGAAAGTCTGCCTGCCGTAGGCCAGGGCGCGCTGGGCATCGAGTGCCGCGCCGACCGCGCCGACGTGATCGCCTGCCTGCAACCGCTGCACCATCCCGACACCGCGGCCTGTGTGCTGGCGGAGCGTGCGCTGAGCCGTGCACTGGGGGGTAGTTGCCAGGTGCCGCTGGGCGGTTTTGCCGAAGTGAAGAGTGGCAAGCTGCGTATGCGCGGCTTTGTCGCCAGCCCGGATGGCAAGCGCATGATGCAATCCGAAATGACCGGCGATATCGCCCATCCCGAAGCATTGGGCAACAAGATCGCAGATGAATTGCGCGCACAGGGCGCAGACGTGATCCTTGCAGAGCTGGCTTTGTAGCTGAAAAGGAATCAGCCACATAACCAGCGACTTGGCTGCTGTGTTTTACAGCCTATTCGAATGGCTATAACCAGCCACTTGCACAGCTTTATCGTGCTTAGTGGAATGGCTAGTAGTTCCATCAGTGGTTTCATCAGAGGGCACAGAGAACACCGAGTTGAAAACCATAGCGAAAGCGCAGCTACTCTCCTGATGACTTTAACCCAAGATGCAGGGGAAAATCATCTCTGATAAAACTTGCTCTCTGCGGCAAATGAATTTATGACTCTGCCCCTTCCTCTCGCCGGACTGAAGATCGTCGTCACGAGACCGCGCGACCAGGCTGTGCAACTGGCACAGCGTATCGAGCAGGCCGGCGCCATCCCGCTGCTGTTTCCGTTGCTGGATATCGCGCCGGTGCAAGACACCAAATTGCTGCACAAACAGATCTCCCGTCTGCCAAGATTCGATCTCGCCATCTTCATCAGTCCGAATGCGGTGCATTACGGAATTCCCGCGATACGTTCGGCAGGCGCACTCCCGCCGAAATTAAAAATCGCCACGGTCGGGCAGGGCAGCGCGAGAGCGCTGCGCGAGGCTGGCATCACCAACGCCATCGCACCTACCGAACGCTTCGACAGCGAGGGCCTGCTGGCCTTGCCGGAATTGCAGAATGTCGCCGGGTGGAGCGTGATGATCTTTCGCGGCGATGGCGGGCGCGAGTTGCTGGGCGATACGCTCAGGGCGCGCGGCGCGACGGTGGAATATACAGCCTGCTATCAACGCAGCAAACCACAGCAGGATATCGGATCATTGCTGAGCGCTGCGCCGGATGCGATCACGGTGACCAGCAGCGAGGCGCTGGGCTACCTGTGGCAAATGCTGGATGCCGGAGCGCAAGCCGTCCTGCGAGACAAGCCCTTGTTCGTGCCGCACCAGCGTATCGCCGAATTGGCACGCCAGCAGGGGTGGGGCCAGGTGCTGCTGACGGGTTCGGGAGACGATGGTTTGATGTCGGCCTTGGTGGACTGGAGTCAAAGAACAGATAACAAGAGCTAGAATGTCGTGGAGCAAGGGCTACACGCAATAAACCCAGATTGTCCCTTAGGCGGAATGTGCCCAAAACCCCCTCTAACTCCCCCTTGTCAGGGGGAGAGCCGAACCGCTCCTCCCCTGACAAGGGGAGGTTGGGAGGGGTTTGCGGGTTAATGGACAATCCGGGATAAATAGAATGTGATCCTGTATTTCACCGCCAGCTATTTTCCAGAGGATGCCGCATGAGCGAAGAAAACCAGACCGCACCGCAAATCGATAAAGGCAAGGATGCCTCGTCGTTGAAGTCTCCAGCGCGCAAATCCGGCATAGCGGATTTTTTCTCCGGCATCAGCCTCACTCAGCTGACGCTGGCAGTCATGGTGGTGGTGTTCCTGTGGCAATGGCTGGATGAGCGCCGCATCATCAACGACATGCAGCAGCAACTGGCGAAAAAGATCTCCGAGTCTGAAGGCAGCAGCAAGACAGACCGGCTGTTGTTGACGCAGAGTCAGGACCAGCTAAGCGAGCTGTATGCCAAGGTGACGATGCTGGAAACGCGCTATGCCGAGGTGCAAAATCAGCGCGCCGTGCAGGAAGGTCTGTATAACGAACTGTCGGCGAGCCGCGATGAAGCAGCGCTGGCTGAAGTCGAACAGATGCTGATGAGCGCGGCCCAGCAATTGCAACTATCTGCCAACGTAAGGGCCGCGCTGATCTTCATGCAAAGTGCCGATGCGCGCCTGCAGCGCATGAAGCGTCCGGCAGCCAAAGGCCTGAGCAAGATCATAGGCCAGGATATGGACAAGTTGCGCGTTTTGCCCAGCGTGGACATCACCGGCATCAATCGCCAGATCAGCAGGATGATCGCCGCCATCGACGATCTGCCGCTGGCTTACCGGCAACGCGCGGCAGCCGAGCCGATCACCCCGGCAGTTCCGTCCAGGGATGAAACATCAAGCCAGAAACTGCTGCGCGAGATATGGCAGGAGGCAAAGCAACTGGTGCGTATCGAAAACACCGAAAGGGAAGAGATCCCTGTGTTGCCGCCCAATCAGATATTCTTCCTGCGCGAGAATCTCAAGTTGCGCCTGCTGTCAGTGCGCATCGCATTGTTGTCGCGCGACGAGGAAGTGTTCAGGCAGGAACTGAAAACTACACAGCAATGGATGACGCGCTACTTTGACACCAAATCCGCGGCCGGATCGGAAATGCTGGCCGGACTGAAGAAACTTTCCGCATCCAGGATCAACATCGAAATGCCAGACCTCAGTCCCAGCCTGCAGGCAGTTCGCAATTACCGTCTGACACGCGAGAAGACCGTACGATGAAATATCTGCTCTGGATCATCGGGCTATTCGCCGCAGCCGTCGCGCTGACTGCTGCTTCGCACAATCAGGCCTATGTGCAACTTGTGTATCCGCCTTATCGCATCGAGATCTCATTCACGATGTTCATCGCGCTGTCTCTGCTCACCTTCGTGTCTGTCTATGGGCTGGTGCGACTGATTCTCACCGTACTGAATTTGCCCGATGAAGTGCGGAGATATCGCCTGGAGCGTGCGCAAGCCGGGGCGCGCAAACTATTGGATGAGATGCTGAGTGCGTTCTTCGAGGGGCGCTATGCCGCAGCGGAAAAGGCTGCTAAACACGCTATCGAAATGGGTGAGACTTCTGCCCTGCATCCTATCATCGCCGCACGTTCCGCACACGAATTGCGCGAATTCAAGAAGCGCGATGCCTATTTGGCTGCTGCCGAAGGCAGGAAGATCGGGGATTCGACGATGCGCCTGGTGACGACCACCAAATTCATGCTCGACCAGCGCGATCCGCATGGGGCGCTGGATATTTTGCAGGAATTGCGCGATAGCGGGGTCAAAGGCCATCCCGGCGCGTTGTCGCTGGAACTGAAAGCGCAACAACAAGCAGGCAATTGGGATGAAGTGTTGAAACTGCTAGACCAGTTGGAAAGGCGCGATGCCATCGATGCAACGGCCGCAGTTCAGTTGCGCCAGCACGCATGGCTGGAAAAGATCCGCCAGCAACAGGATCTGGCCGGTCTGACCGCCTGCCTGAAATTAGTCCCAGCCGATGTCGCGAAGCGCAGCAAGTTCGTCGCGACTGCCGCACGCGCGCTGATGCAGCAAGGCGGCTGTTCCCTCGCACAGCAACTGCTCACCGACAGCCTGAATGCACAATGGGATGGTGAACTGGTCGCGCTTTACGGCGATTGCCAAGCAGGTGACCTGGTGGCGCAAATCGAACAAGCCGAGAAGTGGCTCAAGTTGCACAAACAGGAAGCCGGGCTGCTGCTCGCGCTCGGCAAGCTGTGCCTGCATCAGAAGCTGTGGGGGAAGGCACAAAACTATCTCGATGCCAGTATCAGCCTCGCACCCAGCTATGAGGCCTATGATGCATTAGGCCGGCTTGCGGAACAACTGGGGAAATCGGATCAGGCCTTCAAATATTATCAGAGTGCGATGTCGGTGGCGAAACAGTGAAAGGTGAAACTCGGATCTGCATCTTGGTTTCATCTTTCATGTTTTGGGGAGACGGAGATGCGAATAGATAACATCATTCCCCTATTCGCAGGAGTCCTGGTCGCAGGTGTCCTTGCCATGGCAAGCATGGTCGCATCGGCGGATGGCAAAGTTTACAAGTGCAAGGATACACAAGGCGCCTTGATCTATCAGGAGTCACCCTGTAAACAGGATGTGCAAGCGGTCACCTCATGGACTGCAGCAACCAAACCCGGACAGTCAGATAATCAGTCTGGCGAGATCAAAAACGGTGTGCTCGTCATCAAGCAGAGTGACAATAATCATTATTTCCTGAATGGCACGATCAACGGAAAGTTGCTGACTTTCGTGGTCGATACAGGGGCGTCTACTGTAGCATTGCCCAGGGAAGTTGCGATGTCAGCGCGGATATACTGCAGAGATAAAATACTGATGCAGACGGCAAATGGTTCTGCCAGTGCATGCACTGCGATCATTCCCCAACTCAAGATGGGGCCATTCCTGATTCATAATGTGCCCGCGACGATCTCCCCTAACCTTGGTCAGCCCCTGCTTGGCATGAGTGTTTTGCAACTGTTCAGGATAGAACAAGACAACGGCGAAATGCGCATTTCGGGGAAGTAGTTCCTCTACCGTTAAATCGATCGGCTATTTTCCAGGCAGGCGAGCCAGGACAACCAGGTCATCGGTTAACGATAGCCAACGCTGGTTATGAAAAAAGCCGGTGGTAAGTGCTTAGTTTTTGGGTGAAAAGGTGAACGCATCCGAGAAGAACGATTCCTGTGGCAGGTTGCGCTGGTTGGTGAAGTCACGTTGGGCGGCTTCCACCACCACCGGTGCACCGCAAGCGTAGACTTCATGACCGGACAGATCACTGTAATCGTCCAGTACCGCCCGGTGTACAAATCCGGTGCGCCCCTGCCAATTATCTTCAGGCAAGGCCTCGGAAAGCACCGGGGTGAATCTGATGCCGAGACTCTCCCATTGCCTGGCCTTGTCCAGCATATATAGATCCGCCAGTTTGCGTGCTCCCCAATAGAAATGCATCGGGCGCTTAATGCCGATATACAGCGCATGCTCGATCATCGCCTTGATCGGTGCGAAGCCAGTGCCGCTGGCAACGAAGATGATCGGCTTGTCACTATCATCACGCAGGAAGAAAGTGCCGAGCGGGCCTTTGAAACGCAGGATGTCGCGTTCCTTCATGGTTTCGAACACATGCCGGGTGAATGCGCCGCCTGCGATGTTGCGGATGTGCAGCTCGAGGAACTCGTCGTCGTGAGGCGCATTGGCCAGCGAAAAACTCCGCGCCTTGTGGTCTTTCAACAGGATGTCGATGTATTGCCCGGCCATGAACTGCAGCCGTTCATTGGCTGGCAGCTTGAGCGAGAGCACCATCACATCCGGCGCGGGGCGCTGCATTTTTTGTACACGGCACGGCAAGGTCTTCACCGGAATATCCTTGATCGCATTCACTTCGCGGCATTCGATTATCAGGTCTGAAAGTGGCTTGGCACAACAGAATAAGGCCATTCCAGCCTTTTTTTCCAAGTCCGTCAAGGTGGTGTCCTGATGTTTGCCGTAATCTACACTACCCTGCAATACCTTGCCTTTGCACGTTCCACACACGCCGTCTCGGCAGCTATAAGGCAGAACGTAGCCATTTTTCAGTGCAGCTTCGAGGATGGTCTCATGTTGCTCTATCGGAAAGGCGTGGCCGCTAGGCTGAATGGTCGTTTGAAAGGACATATTGGAAGTGCCGTTGATAGTGCCGTATGCGCGAAAGCGCGGATTTTAACGCATAATCTCACCATGAAAAGAATATTGATCGTCGGCAGCGGTGATGTGGCACTGCGCGCGATTCCTTTACTGACGCGCCGCTATCGGGTATACGCCCTGGTGCGCAACCCGGCCTACTGTGCCAAATTGCGCACACTGGGTGTAGTGCCGATCCTCGGAGATCTTGATGATCGCAACAGTCTGGCGCGCATCGCCGGACTGGCCGATGCGGTGCTGCACTTTGCGCCGCCCCCCAATTCTCCTCCCCTGACAAGGGGAGGCCGGGAGGGGTTGGGTGTTGACCTTCGCACCCGCCATCTTCTCGCCGCGCTTTCGCAAGGTGTGTTGCCCAAGCGCATCGTCTACATCAGCACCAGCGGTGTGTATGGAGATTGCGGCGGCGCATGGGTCAGCGAAACGCATCCGCTCAACTCCACTTCGCCGCGTTCGCAACGCCGCGTGGATGCCGAACAACAGATACGCAGCTGGGCCAGACGCAACCGGGTGCAAGCCAGCATCCTGCGTGTGCCCGGCATCTATGCTGCCGACCGCTTGCCGCTAAGCCGTATCCAGCAGGGCACGCCTGCGATCATCGACAGCGAGGACAGCTACACCAACCACATCCATGCCGACGATCTGGCAAGTATCAGTGTCGCCGCGTTGCAACGCGGCAAGCCCTGCCGCGTGTATCACGCCAGCGACGACAGCCATCTGAAGATGGGCGAATATTTCGACCTGGTGGCGGATGCGTTCGGTTTGCCGCATGTGCCGCGCGTCAGCCGTGCAGAAGCGCAGCGCGTGCTCGCGCCGATGCTGCTGTCGTTCATGAGCGAGTCGCGGCGGTTGATCA
>JBDTPM010000197.1:0-8611 GCA_039932695.1 Gallionella sp.
ACAGCGGCGGCATGGTGGATATCGAATTCATGGTGCAATACCTGGTGCTGGCCTACGCCCATCAGCACCCGCAATTGAGTGCCAATGTCGGCAATCTGGCATTGCTCAAACTGGCGGGTGAACTGGGGCTGGTTGCTGCTGATATTGCCGGGGAGACCTGCACCCTGTATCGGGCGTTGCGCCAGACCCAGCATCGCATGCGGCTCAACAATCTGTCGCCATGCCGCATCGAACGCGGCGAGATGGATACCACCGCCTGCAGGAAGTTATGGGGGATACTGTTTGGAGACGCGCTACGACAGGATGACGCAGCAAAAAACTGAGCCGATGCTTATCGCTGCGCTGCGCCGGCATCACCCAGCCGCGCGGTGAGGCGGTACATCACCACATCACCCTTGCCCTTCATAGGTACCGTTGCGGGCGGTTCGAACGCATAGTCGTTGCGTACCCGATTGTAGGTGGTCTTGTCCACCTGGATCACCCCTTCGACGGCTTCATCGGTGAGACGGCTGGCAACGTTCACTGTGTCCCCCCACAAATCGTAGATGAAGCGCTTGGTGCCTATCACACCAGCGACCACGGGCCCGGTAGCGATGCCGGTGTGTATGCCCAGTTTGAATCTGGACAGTTCGGGATTGTTCGCAACGTAATCGCGCATCTCCAGCGCCAGGTTCGCTATGCTGCTGGTGTAGTCAATTTTATTGTTGTTCAGTCCGCCCACCACCATATAAGCATCGCCTATCGTCTTGATCTTTTCAACACCGTATTTTTCACTGAGTTCATCAAAACCGGAGAAAATGGTATTCAGCAATGCCACCATCTGGTCGGGGGAAAGGGACTCGGTGAGTTGCGTGAAATTCACCAGGTCGGCGAACATCACCGTCACATCCGCATGGCCGTCGGCGATCAATCCCTGATTGTTTTTCAGGCGATCCGCGATACTGCTGGGCAAGACGTTGAGCAACACGCGCTCGGATTTCTTCTGCTCATCGGCCAGCAGCTGGTGCTGCTGATCCAATTGGCTTTTGATCTTGTCCATCTCCATGACGAAATGGCGCACCAGGAAATAGATGATGGACGACATCGCGGCAAAATTGATGGCGAAGAACAAACCTATGGTCCTGGTCGGTATCCCGGCCTGGCCACCCGTGCTGAGAAAAAAATCGAAAGCCCCGGACACGATTGTCAGCACGATATAGGCAAAGAACCATGGGACGGACTCGCGCCAGCTCGATACGACCAGTGCGCCTATCGGTGCCAGCAATGCAAATAGCGTCACACCGCTGGATGTAATGGAGCTGCCGATACTCCATTGCATCACGAAGGGCGCGAAAAGGAACAGGCTCAACTGCACGATGCGGAACGGTTCAAACCGCTTGGTCTTGAAATAATATACCAGCGAGACCACCGAAATCAGTTGGTATCCCAATGGTACGTTGGCAGGGAAGTGCAGCCCCATCACCCAGTAGATCGCCAGCCACAGAACCACGGCGAGATTCATGAAGGCGGCGGCAAAGATCAGCAGATTCCTGTGCAACTTGTCTTCTTGCGAATCTGTTGTTTCTTCAGTGATTGCAGGAAACTTTGCCATTTGTTGAAGCCCTGTTAGTTATTTAGCCAATGACTATGTTGGCGATAATGATACCCGAATTCGCAGCTCTGCAACCGAAGTAGATGTCCCGGACACCAGACACTTGTAACGCGCCCCTTCATAAGTCTGCCGAAAAACGCTAGAATTAACGACTCTGAACTGACCCAACTAAGGAATCCCATTATGTCGATGTCTGACCGCGACGGTTTTATCTGGTATGACGGCAAGCTCGTGCCGTGGCGCGATGCCACCACTCACGTGCTGACGCACACCCTGCATTACGGCATGGGCGTATTCGAGGGTTTGCGCGCATACAAGGCCGCCAAAGGCACGGCGATCTTTCGATTGCGGGAACATACCGACCGGCTATTCAATTCCGCGCACATCTTCCAGATGAAGATGCCTTACGACAAGGAGACCATCAACGAGGCACAGCTCGAGGTGGTTCGAGCCAACAAACTGGAATCCTGTTACATCCGCCCGATCTGCTTTTATGGCTCCGAAGCGATGGGTATCGCCGCCAAGACGTTATCCACCCATGTCGCGATCGCAGCCTGGCCATGGGGCGCGTATCTGGGCGACGATGGCATGGAAAAAGGCATACGCGTCAAGACTTCGAGCTTCACCCGCCATCACGTCAATGTGAACATGTGCCGCGCCAAGTCGGTGACGACGTATGCCAACTCGATACTGGCGCATCAGGAAGCCGACAACGACAACTACGACGAAGCCCTGTTGCTGGATGTGGACGGCTACGTGGCCGAAGGCGCAGGAGAAAACATCTTCATCGTAAAAAAGGGGAAGTTGTACACTCCCGACCTGACTTCCTGCCTGGAAGGGATAACACGCGATTCCATCTTCACGCTGGCCGGGGAAATGGGTATCGAGATCATCGAGAAGCGCATCACCCGGGACGAAGTCTATTGCGCCGACGAGGCGTTTTTCTCCGGCACGGCCGCCGAGGTGACTCCGATCCGCGAACTCGATCACCGCAGCATCGGCAAAGGCTCGCGTGGCCCGATCACCGCAAGGCTGCAACAGGCATTTTTTGACTGTGTGGCGGGCAAACACCCGCAGCATACCGGCTGGTTGAGCTACATTTAACAGGAGTTGCCCGTGAGTAAACAAGACATCACCCAGCGTCATATCGAAGTCACTGCAAGTGATTTGCCGCTGTCGTGCCCTATGCCGGATATGAATCTGTGGAATGCACACCCGAAAGTGATGATTCCGATCGGCCATGGCGGCGAAGCACGCTGCCCCTATTGCGGCACACTGTATCGCTTCAAGGGTGAATTGCCCCACGCACATCACTGATACCTGCTACGTGATTCAGCAACCGGACCGGTCGAAAAGCAATACACTCCAAATCAAAGTTTATCGCGTAGCCAGCCGATTGCGGGTTCTATCCCGCCCCGGTTGGGAATTATTCTAAATACAGGTACTCTGTCGGAATGAAAAAAATATTGATCATCGGTCCGAGCTGGGTGGGTGACACCATGCTGATGCAGCCCATGCTGTGGCGCCTCATGCAGCTGAACCCGGACTGCCGAATCGATGTTTTGGCTGCACCCTGGACAGCTGCATTGCTGCGTACCATGCCCGAAGTGTCCGAGGTCATCATCAATCCTTTTCCGCACGGGGCATTACAACTCAGGCAACGCTATCAACTCGGCAAACGATTGAGCCGTGATAAATACGATCAAGCCATCGTATTACCCAACTCGCTGAAATCTGCACTCGTTCCATTCTTTGCCGGCATCCCGATGCGCACAGGCTTTGTCGGCGAATCCCGCTATGGCCTGCTCAACGATGCACGCAAACTCGACAAAACCGAACTGCCATTGATGGTGGAGCGTTATGCGCAACTCGCGGAAAATCCCGGTAAGAGTGTCGCGCGCCCCTTGCCCGACCCGAAGCTGGAAATTTCCCCGGCGCAGCGTGATGAATCGCTGCGCAAACTCGGGCTGACACTGGATAAACCGGTTGCAGTATTCTGCCCGGGTGCCGAGTACGGTCCCGCCAAACGCTGGCCCGCTCCCTATTTCGCGGAGATCGCTCAACGCCTGCAGAGGCAGGGCTATGCGGTATGGCTGATCGGTTCCGCCAAGGACAGCGAAGTGGCAGAGAATATCGTTGCGCTGGGCAATCCGGAGTGTCGCAACCTGTGCGGCAGCACAGATCTCGGGGACGCCATCGCGCTGCTTTCATGCGCGCAACTGGTCATCAGCAATGATTCGGGGTTGATGCATCTGGCCGCTGCGCTGGGCCGTCCCATGCTGGCGCTGTTCGGCTCCAGCAGCCCGCGATTCACTCCGCCGCTGTCCGGGCAAGCCCATATCATCAAGCTCGACCTCAAGTGCAGTCCGTGCTTCAAGCGCGAATGTCCGTTGGGCCATTTCAACTGCATGAGACAACTCACGCCCAATCTGGTGTGGGAGAAATTGATCACACTGCCATTGAACCTCATTGAAAGCACCGAAGATAATTATGCAAAACCTGCCTCGCGTGCATGACATGAGTACCTCACCCGATGATGAGGCCTGTCAAGCCCGCCCCCCTCTCCCCAACCCTGATGGAACAACTAGCCATTCGACTAAGCTGCCAAAGAACAGCAGCCAAGTCGCTGGTTATCTCCCGCAAATATCCCCTCACCTCGACCCCTCGCTTCGCTCTCCCCTCCCGCTTGCTGGAGAGGAGGCAAACGTGAAAGGCAATCTTCAATCCTTGGGCGAGGGAGCAAACGAATCGCTGCGCGAATTTCCCGCTAACGAAATCTTCAAGGCTTATGACATACGCGGCATCGTCGGGAAGACACTGACACCCGGGGTGGTCGAAGCCATCGGCCATGCCATCGGATCGGAAGCTGTCGCGCGAGGACAACATACGATCGCGATCGGTCGCGACGGCCGGTTGTCTGGCCCGGAACTCATCGCCGCACTGGCGCGCGGCATCCGGAAGAGCGGCATCAATGTGATCGACGTCGGCTGCGTTCCCACCCCGATGGTCTATTTCGCCGCCTTCCAGTTGCAGACGGATTGCGCGGTGATGCTGACCGGCAGCCACAACCCGCCGGATTACAACGGCCTGAAGATGGTGCTGGCGGGCGAGACCCTGTCCGGCGAAACCATCCAGGGATTACGCCAGCGCATCGAGCAGAACGAATTCACGCACGGCAAAGGCAGTTACACGCAACAAGACATCAGTGCGGTTTACATCGCGCGCATCGTCTCCGACATCAGGCTGGCGCGGCCGATGAAGGTCACAGTGGATTGCGGCAACGGCGTGGCGGGAGCCTACGTCGCCAATCTGTACCGTCAGCTCGGCTGTGAAGTAAACGAAATGTTTTGCGAAGTGGATGGGCATTTTCCCAACCACCATCCCGACCCGTCCGACCCGCACAATCTTCAGGACTTGATCGCCGCATTGCGCGACAACGACAGCGAACTGGGTCTGGCGTTCGACGGCGACGGCGACCGTCTCGGCGTGGTCACCAAAGACGGCAGCATCATCTATCCGGACCGCCAGTTGATGCTGTTCGCCGCCGATGTGCTGAGCCGCAATCCAGGCGCGGAGATCATCTTCGACATCAAATCGACACGTAACCTGTTCGGCTGGATCCGGGAGCACGGCGGCAAACCGACATTATGGAAGACCGGCCACTCACTGGTGAAGGCCAAGATGCGCGAGACCGGCGCGCTGCTGGCGGGCGAGATGAGCGGCCATGTGTTCTTCAAGGAACGCTGGTATGGTTTTGACGACGGGCTCTATACCGGCGCGCGGCTGCTGGAGATCCTGAGCAAGGTCGCCGATCCGAGCGCCACGCTGAACGCATTGCCGGATGCGGTCTGCACACCGGAACTGCACATACACACCGCCGAAGGCGAGAACCATGCGCTGCTGGCACAACTTCAAAAGACCGCACAGTTCACCGATGCCCCAATATTTCCCAATGCAAAGGAGATCATTACGCTGGATGGTTTGCGAGTGGAATATGCCGACGGGTTCGGGCTGGCGCGCCCCAGCAACACCACACCGGTGATCGTGCTGCGTTTCGAGGCGGATAGCGAGCGTGGATTGAAGCGCATCCAGGACGACTTCCGCAGAATATTCCAGCAGGCCGCACCACACCTGAAACTGCCGTTCTAAGTTCATCCCGGTAAGGCGAACATAGTAAATCGAGCAAGGCCCACACCGTAGGGCGCCAATAAGCGTAGCGCATTGCGCCGAATGTGTTTCTTCCTCGCCAAGTCATCCGGTGCAATGCGCTACGCTTATTGCACCCTACAACAACTCTACAGCTTTGCCTTCACCCAAGCTGGCACGCTGGACAACGCCTCAGCCAGCTTTTCTGGTTGTGTGCCTCCAGCTTGTGCCATATCCGGGCGTCCTCCACCCTTGCCGCCCACCTGTTGCGCGACGAAGTTCACCAGTTCGCCTGCCTTCACTTTCGCGGTCGCATCCGCAGTAACACCGGCGATCAGGCTCACTTTGCCGTCGCTGACCGAGGCCAGCACGATCACGGCGCTATGCAACTTGTCCTTGAGTTTATCCAGCGTCTCGCGCAACACCGCGGCATCCGCACCATCCAGCTTGGCTGCCAGCACTTTCAGGCCGTTGACATCCTGCGCCTGCGCGAGCAAATCGTCACCTTGAGCCGATGCCAGCCTGGATTTAAGCATTGCGAGTTCTTTTTCCAGCGACTTCACGTTGTCGAGGATCTGCGCGACCCGTGCCGCGGCTTCCTGCGGTTGCGTCTTCACCGCATCGGCGACTTGTCGCAATTGATCTTCCTGCTTCTGCACCAGTCCCAGCGCACCCTCGCCGGTCACCGCTTCCACGCGCCGCACACCTGCTGCCACACCGCTCTCGGCCAGTATTTTGAACAGGCCGATGTCGCCAGTGCGCTTGACGTGCGTGCCGCCGCACAACTCGCGCGACGAGCCGATGTCCAGCACGCGCACTTCGTCGCCATACTTCTCGCCGAACAGCATCACCGCGCCGGTCTTCTGCGCATCCTCGATGTTCATCACGCGCGCCTGAGTCTCGGCGTTGGCCAGGATCTCGGCATTGACGATGGCCTCCACCCTGCGAATCTCCGCATCGCTCATCGGCTGGGTATGCGCGAAGTCGAAGCGCGTCTTGTCAGGGTCGACTTGCGAGCCCTTTTGTTGAACGTGGCTGCCCAGCACCTCGCGCAATGCTTTGTGCATCAAATGTGTCGCCGAATGATTGCGTGTCGTGCGATTGCGCGCCGCGACATCAACACGGGCATTGACGCTGTTGCCTACGCTCAGTTTGCCGGTCGTCACCACGCCGTGGTGCCCGAACACGCTGGACTGTATCTTTTGCGTGTCTTCCACCGCAAAGATGCCGTGCACGCTGTGCAGCACGCCACGGTCACCGACCTGCCCGCCGGACTCGGCGTAGAACGGCGTGTCGTCCAGCACCGCCACGCCCTGCTCACCTTCCTTCAATTCATTGACCGATACGCCTTCCCTGTACAAGGCCAGCACATTGCCCTTGCTTTCCAGCATCTGATAGCCGTGAAACGCAGTAGCGGGGCCGTCGTATTCCAGATTCGCCGCCATCTTGAACTTTCCGGCAGCACGTGCCTGCTCTTTCTGGCGGGACATAGCGGCATCGAACATGGTGACATCCACGGCGATCCTGTGCTCGCGGCAGATGTCCGCAGTAAGGTCGAGCGGAAAGCCGAAAGTATCGTGCAACTTGAAAGCGGTTTCGCCGTTGAATACTTTGCTTCCCTGCTTGGCCATAACGGCCAGGTCGGCGTCGAGTATCGCCATGCCATGTTCGATCGTCGTGAAGAAGCGTTCCTCCTCCTGCTTGAGCACTTCCATCACACGCACTTGCGCCGTTGCCAATTCGGGATAAGCCGCACCCATTTCGGCGACCAGATCGGGCACCATCTTGTGGAAGAACGCCGCGCGTGCACCGAGCTTGTAGCCGTGGCGAATGGCACGGCGGATGATGCGGCGCAGCACATAGCCGCGCCCCTCATTGCCGGGAATTACACCGTCGGCGATCAGGAAAGAACAGGCGCGGATGTGGTCGGCCAGCACCTTGAGCGAGTTGTTGGTGAGGTCATTGGTGTTGGTTACCCGTGCCGCTGCGCAGATCAGATTCTGGAACAGGTCGATGTCGTAGTTGCTGTGCACGTGCTGCAACACCGCGGAGACACGTTCCAGTCCCATGCCGGTATCCACCGAAGGTTTGGGTAGCGGATGCATCACACCGTGCTCGTCGCGGTTGAACTGCATGAACACGTTGTTCCAGATCTCGATGTAGCGGTCGCCGTCTTCCTGGGGCGTGCCCGGCAGGCCGCCTGGAATCTCGGGGCCGTGGTCGTAGAAGATCTCGGTGCACGGGCCGCACGGGCCGGTGTCGCCCATCATCCAGAAATTGTCCGAAGCGTAGCGCGCACCCTTGTTGTCGCCGATACGGATCACCCGCCCGGCAGGCATGCCGATCTCTTTGGTCCATATGTCATAGGCCTCGTCGTCCTCGGCATACACCGTCACCCACAATTTTTCGGCAGGCAGCTTGTAAACTTTAGTCAGCAATTCCCACGCGTACTTGATCGCGTCGCGCTTGAAATAATCGCCGAAACTGAAGTTGCCAAGCATCTCGAAGAAGGTGTGATGACGCGCGGTGTAGCCGACGTTCTCCAGATCGTTGTGCTTGCCGCCGGCGCGCACGCATTTCTGCGACGAGGCAGCGCGGTTGTAGGGACGCTTGTCGAAACCGAGGAACACATCCTTGAACTGGTTCATCCCTGCGTTGGTGAACAACAGCGTCGGGTCCTCATGCGGCACCAGCGAACTGGAGGCGACCACGGTGTGGCCTTTGGACGCAAAAAAGTCCAGGAATCTCTGGCGGATCTCACTGCTTTTCATTGCACACCTTGAATATCAAATACACATCTTGAACAAGGCGCGCATCATATCACGAGCGGCTCCGGCAGCTATACCACGGGCAGGAAGGAAGGCAGTAGTTGTA
>JBDTPM010000198.1:0-2034 GCA_039932695.1 Gallionella sp.
CGCAAGATCCAGCGCTTCCTGTCGCAGCCGTTCCACGTGGCGGAAGTGTTCACCGGCAGCCCGGGAAAATACGTCACACTGAAGGACACCATCAAGGGCTTCAAGGGCATCGTTGACGGCGAATACGATCACCTGCCGGAACAGGCGTTCTATATGGTTGGCGGAATCGAAGAAGCGGTTGAAAAGGCCAAAACACTGTAGAAAGAAATGGGAGCAACCATGGCAATGACCGTACATGTCGATGTGGTGAGCGCGGAAGCGTCCATCTTTTCCGGGCTGGCAGAAGTAGTTGTCGTTCCGGGTGTAATGGGTGAGCTGGGTATCTACCCGCGTCACACTGCATTGATGACGCGCATCAAACCCGGCTCGGTCAGGATCAAGCGGCCGGACCAGGAGCAGGAAGAGGTGATCTACGTATCGGGCGGCATGCTTGAGGTTCAACCCGGAGTGGTTACGGTGCTGGCAGACACCGCGATACGCGGCGGCGACCTGGATGAAGCGCGTGCTTTGCAAGCCAAGCAAGACGCCGAAGAATCGATGAAAAACCGCACCTCCGACATCGATTATGCACAGGCGCAATCCGAGCTTGCCGAAGCGATCGCGCAGTTGCGTGCGATCGAGCAGCTTCGCAAAAGATCAGGTCACTGATCTAATCTTCGACACAAAAAAAGCAGCTTCGGCTGCTTTTTTATTTTGTCCATGGCAAAACCTAGCCATGCAGCAACGGATTCAGCTCGCTATCATCGGGCGGTGAGTATTCCAAACAGGCGATCGATGACGTACCAGACGGACATAAACACCAGCCAGATCGAAATACCGACAACAGAACCGAACACGATGCTCTCGACGGATATTCCGAACGAAGGAGAAAATGCGTCCCAGGTAGCATGGGCAATGAGAGGATCAATTCTGACGATCAGGTAACTCAGTTGGTGGAACAGATCCGTATCGAGCGCCTGAAAGACCTGCCTTAATCGTTCGGCAGATTCCACCATGGCTCGCACCGCAGCTCCTTCGTTATAAAACGTCTGGTCGGAACTTTCCAGGTGGTGCCGGATGAGTTCCTGAAGGCTGCCATGGTGGATCTGATTGGCGATCGTCTGAAACGGCGCAAGATCCTTCAGAACCTGATCGAGCATTCCGCCAACCCGTTGTCGATATTGCGCAATGAAGCTCGGAATGCAGCCAGCTGCAATCACACTTGCCACTAAAACGATACGATCAAGAATTCCGCGTAATAAAGCCATGGTCACCTGAAGCAGTAGTTGTATCAGCCATTAACTGAGAAGGGCAGCAAAAGTCTAACATAATCGCCAGATGCAAAGTTATGCCTTGGTAATCATGAACTCCGGACATTCCAGAAAACCTAAGGGTGCGATTTTTTCACCGGCTTGCCAGCGGCCTTCCTGGATTTGGTTGGTGCTGAAGGATTGGTATTGTTTTGCTTAACCGTGGTAGTGGCAACAGCAATCTCAGCAGCAGCCTTGGCAGCACGAGCGGCAATCAGCTTGGCGACATTACCGCCGCTGGCTGCGCCAAAATCTAAAGCGATATCAGGTTCAGAATAGCGACCGCTGACACGGATCGGCACTGTGACACCCTTTAATGCGAGCAGCTCGCCAGCCGTGCGCAAGTTGACGGATGAAGAAACGATCGTAGCGAGCTTGTAGTCCAGACTTCCCGAAGCGGTATCGATCTTGCCCTCACCGGTAGTTTGTATCAAGGGTGACTTCATCTTGAAAATGGAATTGCTGATTACGCCATTCTTGAAATTGAATGTCGCAACCAGCTCGGAAAAATCTGTCCTGCTGGTGAAATTCGCCGGATGAATTTGAGCGACGCTTCCGCTACCCAATTCGTTCTTGCCATCGACCAACGCCTTGCGCAGATTGATGCCGGCTAGCGAACCATTTGACACTGAGAGCGAGGCGTTACCATTCAAGTCTTTGCGTAGCACACCCACGCTGTTGCCTTGGGCGCGGATGTCAAGATCGAGAGAACCCTTGCCGACCAACCTGTCCGGCTTGTCTTTGT
>JBDTPM010000199.1:0-16967 GCA_039932695.1 Gallionella sp.
CTGTTGCTGGGTAGCGGCACGGAGAATTACCGGCGCCTGGACAGCGGCTACCAGGAGCAGGCGCGCATCTTGTCCGAACGTATGCAGGCTGTAGTAAAGCAGCAGCCGGAGGACGCCCAGCAACTGAGCGAGTTGGTCGATCTGCACTATCGCATGGAACAGGGCGAAGTGATGGTGCCGCTGGCAAACGAGATGCTGGTGAATCTCCAGCATGTCGAACAGGGTTTGAATGCCTACTTCAATGGCGCGGCCCAGCGCGAGGAATTGACTGGCTTACTGCGATTGTTGAACCAGGTACAAGGCGGTTTGCACATCTCGTCCCTGGATAAAGCCGAGCAATTATTGAACTTGATCCAGGACGAAGTCCGTCGTTTCGCTCAGAGCAACGATGCCACCAAGCCTGCAGAGAGGTACGCCCTGGCTGATGCGATGAGCGCGCTGGAAAACTACATGCAACACCTGACTCATGGACAGTCAGCCGATGTTGCGCTGCTGCAAAGGGGGTTCGACGAGATAGCCCGGCTACATCAACCCCCTGCGCCGGCAACTGCCCCATCTGCGCCGCTCCAGGCGACAGCAACTGAATCTATTTCCCCGATTGCGCCTATCCACGTGGTTGCTCCGCCGGTCACTCTCGATTCTGTGCCGCCCCAGGTTGCAGCACCGGTGCAACGCCTGAAAGACGAAGACCAGGAATTGGTCGATATATTTCTTGAAGAGGCTCAGGAAGTGCTGGGCATCATGCGCGACAACCTCGAGATTTGCCAATTGCACCCCGGCAGCATAGAACCATTGGTGACCATAAGGCGAGGTTTCCATACCCTCAAGGGTAGCGGAAGGATGGTAGGCCTGACCGATCTGGGCGAGGTCGCGTGGAGCGTCGAACGCGCCATGAACAAATGGCTGCAGGGAAATCAGCCGGCCACCACCGGGTTGCTGCACTTCATCAATGCAGCTGTGCAGGCTTTTACAGGTTGGGTGGAAGTGCTCAACAACCGGGGTGTGCCGCAGATCGAAGCGAGCGACCTGATCGCCACTGCGGAACAAATCGAGAACGGCCTTAACATTGAAACTACACCGGCTCCGACAGCTCCGGTGGCCGAAACGAAACCCGAAATCGAACGCAAGCCCGAACCCGAGCCAAGGCTCGAAACTGAGCTTGCCGCTGAACCGGCATTATCGCCAGCAATGGAATTCGAGATTGAAGCCGCGCCGGCAGCAGTATCCTGGCCATCACTGGCCCCGACAGAATCCATAGATGTTCTGAGAACCGAAGCAGCGCCCGAACCTGAACCTGAACACGCTGTTGAACCGGCACTGCTGCCAGATCTGGAATTCGAGTTTGAATCCGCCACGGAATCAGAATCCGAGTTGTCGCCTGCCGAGGCTGCTCCAGTAGCCGAACGGAAATTCGAAATAGATCCTGAACTTGTTGCTGAACTGAAAGCGGCATTTCAGCCAGAACAGAAATTCGAACCTGAAGCTGCGCCGTTATCGGAACCCGAGCCGACTTCCCCCCCGGGATTCGGACTCGAAGTCCCGCCCGCACCGGCACTAACCCCTGAACTGGAATTCGAAGCGGAATCATTGCCCGCGTCCGAATCAGAGGAAGAGATAGTGATGGTAGGCGAGATAGCTCTGTCGCAGGAATTGTTCAACATCGCCAGCTCGGAGGCGGTGCAAAACGTCGCGATCCTGCAAGAGCAGTTCGACGGCTTGCGTGCGGCGGAGCAACCGGTCGTGCAATATGATTTCATGCGTGCCGCTCACACATTGGTCGGCCTGAATCGCACCATGGGTTTTGACGTGGTGGTGGATCTGGCATATGCGCTGGAAGCATGGTTGCGGGCACGCGAGGAACAGCCTTTCACGCTAAGCGAAGGCCAGCTGCAAATGCTTGAGCACGCCATCGCCGCGCTGGGAGAGATGGTGTTGAGTATCTGTGACCAGCATATGCCGCAGAATCGCGGAGATCTGGTCAGCCAACTGTTTGCCGACATGGACAACCTCGGTGCGCCAGTAGCTGAGCCGCTATACACGATGGCTGTGGAATTGCAACCTGTCGAAGCAGCTCCTCTCGAACCGGTTGATGCCGGCTCAGAAGCGGGCGTCACGCAGGTGCAGGACGATACGGGTGTCAGCAGCAATACTGCCCAGGCAACGGCCGACATTCCGGCGCCGTTATCCCGGCCTGTTGCAGCCGCCGCGGCAAAGCCGGTCGAGGAGACTGCCGAGGTTGAAGTGCCCGAAGTGCAGGATGACATCGATGAGCAGCTGTTGCCGGTTTTCCTTGAGGAAGCCGATGAATTGTGCCCGAAGATAGGTGAGGGATTGCGTGCATGGCGCGAGCAACCGCAAGATGAGCAGCACGTACTATCGTTGAAGCGGTTGCTGCATACGATGAAGGGCAGCTCCCGGATGGTGGGTGCGATGCGTATCGGCGAGATCGCCCATGAAATGGAAGACCGCGTGTCGGCCCCCAAGACGGCACGGGACGAGTCTGCATATTGGGACGCGCTGGAAGGCGATTTCGATCTGGTCAATGCCCTGCTGGAGGAATTGCGCGGCGGGGAAGTCGTAGTCATGCCCGCCAAGGCGGCAGCAATCGAAGCGGCAGAAATCAGACAAGCCGAAGCAGGCCGGCGCGCATCAGACAAGCAGCAGGGCGAAGCGCCAAGGACTGATCGTCGCGCTCCGAGTCAGGGAGCGGAGCGCGCTGCGCTTGGCAACGTACTGCGCGTACGTTCCGAAGTGGTGGACAAGCTGGTGAACGATGCCGGAGAAATCAGTGTGGCACGTTCGCGCATGGAAACAGAGTTGCGCACTTTCAAGGATAGTTTGCTGGAACTGACCGCCAGCGTGTTGCGATTGCGTCACCAGTTGCGCGAAGTGGAGATCCAGGCAGAAAGCCAGATGCAGGCGCGCGTTTCTCTCGTGAAAGACAGCGCAGAGGGCTTTGATCCGCTCGAATTCGACCGTTTCACCCGTCTGCAGGAATTGACGCGCTTCATGAATGAAAGCGTGCATGACGTGCAGACCATACAGCATACGCTGTTGAAAAATCTGGACGAAACCACTGCCGTGTTGCAGGCCCAGGGACGTCTCAGCCGCGAGTTGCAGCAGAATCTGATGAACGTGCGCATGGTGTCTTTCAACAGCATCGCCGACCGGTTGTATCGCATCGTGCGGCAGACTTGCAAGGAGTTGAACAAACGCGCCAACCTGGAATTACAGGGTACCGGCGTGGAACTGGATCGCAGCGTGCTGGAGAAGATGGTCGCGCCGTTCGAGCATTTGTTGCGCAATTCCATCGTGCACGGTCTGGAAAACGATCAGTTGCGCGTGCATAACGGCAAGAACCCGATCGGTGAGATCCGATTGAGCGTGCGTCAGGAAAGCAATGAAGTGGTGTTCGAGTTCAGCGATGACGGCGCGGGCCTGAATTATCCGAAGCTGCGCGAAAAGGCCATAGCCATGGGACTGTTTCAGGAAGATGAAACGGTCAGCGACGAGCAATTGGCGCAGCTGATCTTTGCTTCCGGTCTTTCCACGGCGAGCGAGGTATCGGAGATCGCCGGGCGCGGGGTCGGTATGGATGTGGTGCGCAGCGAGATCGCTACGCTTGGCGGAACAATAGATGTCAAATCGAAGCGCGGCGTGGGCACGCAGTTCATCATCCGCCTTCCGCTCACGCTGGCCGTCACGCAGATCTTGCTGGTGCGTTCGGGCGAATCGAGATATGCGATCCCATCCGCGATGGTCGAGCAAGTCAGGCAGGTAAAATCGGCAGACATGAACATCCTGCACGGCGAGCGGAAAATCGAATGGCAGGACAGGACCTATCCTCTGCACTATCTATCCCAACTGCTGAGCGACAAGGAGATCATCCAGGAAAACCATGTGCGCAATCCATTATTGCTGTTGCGTAGCGGTGAGCAACGTATCGCGCTGCATGTGGACGAATTATTGGGTAATCAGGAAGCTGTGGTGAAAAATATCGGCCCGCAACTGGCTCGACTATCGGGGATCGCCGGAGCGACGGTGCTGGGCAATGGAGCGGTGGTGCTGATACTGAATCCTCCGCAACTGGCACAGCGTGCCACCGGCATCAGCAAACCGGCCAAGTCCGTCAAAGCTGACATGGTGGATAAGTCCGTCAAGGTGGACGAGAAGGTGAGCGCCAAGCCGCTGAGCAATCTGCCGCTGATCATGGTGGTGGACGACTCCCTCACGGTGCGCAAGATCACCTCCCGCTTGTTGACACGTGCCGGCTATCAGGTGGTGACGGCCACCGACGGTGTCGACGCGCTGGAGCAGCTGGAAAACTTCACCCCGGACGTGATGCTGCTGGACATCGAAATGCCGCGCATGGATGGATTCGCTCTTGCCAGAGAATTGCGGCGCGATCCCA
This sequence comes from Gallionella sp., assembly GCA_039932695.1. Lineage (GTDB taxonomy): Bacteria > Pseudomonadota > Gammaproteobacteria > Burkholderiales > Gallionellaceae > Gallionella. The sequence continues at coordinate 4,412 of JBDTPM010000199.1, forward strand.
AGACGCAAGGCATGCCGATCATCATGATCACTTCGCGCACTGCCGACAAGCACCGTGATTACGCTATGCAACTGGGCGTCAACACCTACCTGGGCAAGCCGTATCAGGAAGATGAGCTGCTGCAGAATATCGCAGACTTCGTTGCGGTGCATAAATTGGACGCCTAGCCTGTAATTTCCGCGATATACTTGAACGGCTGAAAGATATTGCACTTTGAGAGTTGAATACGCGTCAATCCAACACCAGAGAACCCATGATGGCCAAGCAAAAAGACACCTACTCAGTTGAGGTCATAGGCTTTACCGAAACCGAGCAAACAGTGCTGACCAGCGTTTTCGGTCTATCGTCACGTCGCGTTCCAAAATTTTTGCGCCATAACTCGGCTGACACACTTCCCGATATCTTTCTGGCCGATGCGAGCGATCCGGCGTCAATCAAATTGCTCGGTGAGCGTAATGCTGCGGGGCAAATCCCGTCTATCCTGGTTGGCGACACGAATTGCGGAACCAATTGGCCGGTGCTGGCCCGACCGATACGCTGGATGAAACTTTTTCAGGCGTTCGATGCGGCGATCTCGGCGCCAGCTGCCGAAATACCGGCAAAAGCTGCCGAATCGGGTATGGCCAGAGTGCCCGGCTCCACCACGGGGAATGTTCCTGCCTATGTTCAGACTCCCGCACCGGTCCAAAATGCTGCCGCGGAGACCGGTGGTACAAGAACTGCACCGCCCATCGGTGAAAGGTCCGGTACCTGGCAAGCCAAACCCGCCCAGGCCGACTGGGTGCTCGTGGTGGATGACAACCTCACGGTGCGTGAATTCATGAAGAACAAGCTGGCCGCATTCAACTTCAACGTCGACTACGCGGAGAATGGCGAGCAGGCTATCGGATTTACCGGGCAGAAACATTACACCTGTATCTTCCTCGACGTGATCATGCCCGGCATCGACGGTTATCAGGTTTGCAAACTGATCAAGTCGAACAGGGCGGCGCAAAAGACTGCGGTGGTCATGCTGACCAGCAAGGATTCGCCGTTCGACAAGATACGCGGCAGCATGTCCGGTTGCGATGCGTATCTCACCAAACCTGTTGATGAAGAAAAACTGCTGGAAACCATAGTAAAATTTCTGCCAACCCGGATCTAGCCAAGGTCAACCATGACAGTCCGCAAGGTTCTATGCGTAGACGACTCCGCCACAGATCTCAGCGCGCTTAGAAATATCCTGAACGGAGCGAATATCAATGTCGTGTTTGCAACCAACGGGATCGATGCCATTCAGTTTGCCAAAAGCGAGATGCCCGACCTGATCTTTCTTGACATCATAATGCCGGGCATGGATGGCTTTGCGGTGATGCGCGAATTGAAAAAGGATCCGGCAACAAAGGATATCCCGGTCGTTTTTGTCTCCAGTAAAAGTCAGAAAGCCGACCAGGCGTGGGCCAAGTTGCAAGGCGGCAGGGGATTCGTACCCAAGCCCGTCAACCAGTTGGCGATACTGGAGGAAATCAGCAGATTTTGATCGGTAGCAGCGCAGGGCGCATGAAGGAAACGCAAATGGATCTACACAAAGCGCAGTTCGGCCGGAACATCTCCGCCGCTTCAACCAACCTTGAGAAGATTCACGGTCACTAAGACATGCCGCGGATGGATACTGCCAAATCGGACTATATCAATGCGCTGAAGGCGCAGATCGATACCGAGATCGCCGCGCGCCTGTTGCTGGAAGCCGATGCTGCGCGGCTGATTCACCGCCGCGGTTTTCGATCGGGCGATCTAAGACTGCTGGTGCAAATGGATGCTGCCAGCGAGGTGGCCGAGATGCCACAGCTGTTCCGGTTGCCGGGTGCACCCCCGGGCATCATCGGTCTGGTGAATCGTCATGGGCGGGTGATGCCGGTGATGGATCTATCCGTCTTGTTTGGCACTCAACAGGAACATCCTTCAAATGCCTGGTTGCTGACCTGCGGGCGGGGTGATGCGGCCGTCGGCCTGATAATCGACAGCCTCCCTGAAAAAAAGAAGTTCGCTCTGGAAGATGAGATCAGTCTGGCGGGTGTTACACATCCGATCGCAGCCTTCGCCAAAGCGGCCTATCGGGAAGGGCAGGATATCTGGGTCGATGTTGACTTCGAGGAGTTTTTCGCCGCAGTGTTGCAAGTCGACCCCGCACCGATTTGATATTATCAATTGATGTTTGCAACATTCTGGACGCGATTTTCCCGCCCTCTCCAGGTTTCCGGAGGCGGCGTTGCCGAGCAGAGGATAACTGTTAGAGACTATGTAAAATGCAATAGCTGTAGACTGGTTGGCCGTACACTAGGGCATCTCTAAAAATTCAGAGTTCGCCCAAATGCAAGGCGCGGAAAAAATTTCGCAGCGCCGCATATGGATGATATGCAAGCAAGAAATTTTTTTCGCAACACCGCAGTTGGGATACAACGAAGTTGCTGTGCAGGCTAATCTTTAGGTTATGCCGGAACTAAAATCTGGATTTTTAGAGATGCCCACTAGACAATCAAGGAGATATTCATGATCAAGCCGTTGCACTCCGCAAGCAAACCTGAAGTGGCGCAACTCCGGACTTCACCAAGAAGTTTTGGCAGTAATTAGGGAGAACGTCATGTTTGCAACCATACGCGCAAAATTGATCGGGTTAAGTGTTATTTCGCTGCTGTGCATCCTGCTGGTGGGTGCCGCCGGCTATTATGGGTATTTCGTGCTTGCCGATGTCAATGCGCAGAGGCAGAGCGATTTTGACCCGTCAAGCGCGCACATCCGCAAGGACGTGGCGGATGAAGCGGTGCGAGCCGACGTGTTGCAGATCCTGCGCGCCGCAAGAGTCGGTGATACTGCAGCTTACGAAGAGGCGGTAAAGGAATTGAACGAGCACATCAATACCTTGAACACAAGTATTGCCAAGAATACGACTACCTTGGCGCAAGATGAAAAAACCCGGCAGGCGGTTGCTGCAGTACGTGCAAATGCCGACGCCTACGCAACATCCGCCCAGAGTATCGCTGTGATCGCCATGACGAACAATGCGGCAGCCGAAGCGCAATTCAACTCTTTCAGCACGGCTTTCAAGACACTGAAATCCAGTCTGAAGGCAGCGGATATCCTGATATCTGCCGAACTGGAAGCAAAACTCAAAACCTCCGATGCCGCATCGCTGCGTGCACGCGATGCCATGATCGTGACGCTGGTGGCGGCATTGATCGTGGTCTCGATATTTGCATCCGTCATTTACAGCGGCATCCTGAATCCTCTCAACCAATTGCTGAAAGCGATCGGCAAGGTCGATGCGGGCGCCTATGAGGTGCGCGTGAATCTGCGCAGCAAAGACGAGCTGAGCAAGGTGGCGCGCTCTTTCGACAAGCTGCTCGATGACCGGATCTCTTCGCTCAGCGAAGTCGCAAACGAGAAAGAGCGGCTCAACAATTCAGTGATCGGACTGTTTACCGCGATGGGGGCCTTGTCGGAAAAGGACCTGACGATACGTGCTCCGGTGACCGAAGACATCATCGGCACTTTGGGTGATGCGATAAACCAGTTGACGGATGTCACGGCGACCGTGTTGCACCATGTGACCAAGATCGCCGGAGTGGTGGAGCATGCTTCGGAGCGGATGAAGCAGCAATCGGATGTCGTGAATGACATGGCAAAGGAAGAAGATGTCATCGTCGTCAGGCTTATTTCCAACCTTGAGATCGCGATGGCTTCGATAGGCGAGGTGGCGATCTTTGCACGTGATTCGAGCCGCGCTGCAGCGGAAGCGACCCAGTCCACCGAAAGCGCGATGCAGACGGTGCAGGCGACATTGAGCGGCATGAGCGCGATCCGGGAAACCATTTCCGAAATGGAAAAGCGCATCAAACGGCTGGGAGAGCGATCCCAGGAGATTTCCCAGATCGTCAATCTGATCAACACCATTTCCGAACGAACCCATGTACTTTCGCTGAATGCCGCGATGCAAGCGGCGATGGCGGGCGAGGCGGGGCGGGGCTTTGCGGTGGTGGCTGAAGAGGTTCAACGGTTGGCCGAAAACTCACGCCAGGCGACCGGGCAGATCGCCAATCTGGTGCAGAACATCCAGGTCGAGACGAATGACACGATCGCAACGGTAAACAAGACCATCGATCAGGTGGTTAAAGAGTCCGAGCTGGCACATAACGCCGGCGAAAGGATGCGCGAAACGCATGAGGCCACGGCGCGACTGGTACGATTGGTCGCCACGATCGCGAGCAGCTCCGCCGAACAGACCAAGATCGCCGCTTCGCTGCGATCGGCAGCAGACGAGATCACACAATTCACGGCAAAAACAGCCGAGCAACTTGATGCGCAGAACCAGAGCGCTGCCAGTCTCGTGGCATCATCCAAGAAGCTGATGGAATCGGTATCGGTGTTCAAGCTGCCGCCGGTCGTCGTCTGACTTCAGGATGGATATGTCCCCCGAAACCGATAAGCGGCTCAAAGGCCGGTAATTCGAACCGCCATGTCGATCGAGGCGCTCACCCCTTTTCTTTCCGAAATGCGCAGGGAACTGGCGCAGACTGCTCCCGACCTCGATCGATGGCTAAGCACGATCTCCACCGCCGCCGGTGACGATCCGTCATTGATGGAGGCTTTGGAAGATTACGCCACCCAGCTGGAGCGTATCGGGCAGACTGCGGAATTGATAGGCATGCCGGGACTGAGCGCATGGTGCACTGCTCTCAATGGAATTCTGCCCGGGATCACCTTTTTGGAAGGTGAGGCCCGAGCTCAGGCATGTCAGCACCTGGCCCTCTGGCCTGCACTGGCCGACGAATATCTGCAGAAGCCCACCGATTTCGATGCCTCTATGGCGCTCGCAGAGTATCTGTCGAGCCCCGGCTTCGGGCAGACTGTCGATGAAAATGCCGGACTGAGCCTGATAGAAGCGTTGACTGCCCAACCGGTAGTGCCTGAAGAACTGATGGCACAGCTTGCCAAAGCCGAAGCGCCGGTCAGCGTAAGCGTCTCGGACGTATCGCTGGCTGTGTCGGATACCGTCGATCGCAGTGTCTATGATGCATTCATCGAAGAAGCCCCGAACAACCTTGAGACGTTTGCTGCGCTGACCTCAAAGATTGCCGCAGGTCTGGCAGATATCAATGATATGCGCAATGCAAAGCGCATCGCGCATTCATTCAAGGGTTCGGCCAATATCGTCGGAATCCGTGGCATCGCAGCGCTCGGGCATCACACCGAAGATGTGCTCGAGTACTTCGAACAGAACCCTGTAAAGCCGCCACGCGCGCTTGGGCGAGTGCTGGTTGCGGCGAGCGACTGCCTCGCCCAGATGGTCGGCTTTCTGCGCGGCGACGAGAGTGCTCCGGACAATGCGCTCGAGGTGCTGAACGAAATCGTGGCGTGGGTCAACAGGGTCAAGTCGGGCGGCATCGAGAACATGACTGACGACGCGGACGTGGAGGTTGCGCCGGTCCAGCATGATGCAGCGCGACCGGAAACGCCTGCGGCTCCCCCGGCAGACGGCGAAACTCAAGCCACATTGCGCGTAGCGGTAAATACCGTGGATGAAATGTACCGCCTGATCGGCGAGATGACGACCAAGATCGCACGGCTCGAATCGCAGGTGGCGAATGTGACCGGACGTTCCCAGGCGTTGCTCACCCATAATCAGGTGGTGCAGCAGCGGGTCATCGATATCGAAAAACTGGTGATGCTGCGCGGCATGTCGCTGACGCCGGCAGATGTTGCGGAGAACGAATCTTTCGATCCGCTGGAAATGGATCGCTACAACGAATTGCATGGCGCTACCCGCGCGCTGGTGGAGGTGACGGCTGATGCACGCGAGATGACGGACAACCTTGAAGCCAGCGTGAACAATTTGCGTATCGAAGTGGCCCAGCAGTCCCAGATCAATAAGGAACTACAGCATCAGGTCGTTTCAACCCGACTTGCCCCGGTCAATTCGCTGGTTGCGCGCCTGACGCGCAATGTTCGCCAGACCTGTGTGCAAACAGGAAAACAGGCAGAATTGGTCATCAGCGGCGGCGATATTCAGGTGGATGGAGATGTGCTCAATAAACTGGCCGATCCGTTGCTCCACCTGCTGCGCAATGCGGTGGATCATGGTATCGAACTTCCCGAGGACAGGGCTGCTGCCGGGAAACCAGCCGAAGGCCGCATCGAACTCAATTTTTCGCGCCAGGGATCCGGAATTGTCGTCACGATACGCGATGATGGCAAGGGGCTCGATTACGAGCGCATCCGCGCCAAGGCCATCGATCGCGAACTAATACCGGCAGATCAGCAGTTGACGCGTGCCGAACTTGCACGCCTGGTATTGTTGCCAGGGTTTTCGACCCGCGATGAAGTCAGCGAGATCTCCGGCCGGGGTGTCGGCATGGATGTGGTTGCCACACGCCTGGCCAACATCAAAGGAACAGTTGAACTCAGTTCCGAACCCGGACAGGGTTGCGAAATCATACTCAGGTTCCAGGCATCGCTGGTGACCCAGCATACCTTGCTGGTGGAAGCCGGGAAACAGCTTTTTGCGATCCCTATCCACTATATCAGAGAGGCCTTCCCGGGCGGGCTAGGCCAGACCCGACAATCGCCAGCGGCAGGTGAAATGAAAGCGTCGGATGGCGATTGGCAATTCACCATTCGTGATGAGAGTTTTCCGGTGCGTGAGCTGACACCGCTTACCGGCTACCCCTCGTCGGCGCCGAGCGCGGAGCGTTATACCGCCATGCCCAAGTTGCTGATCCGCACGGCAGACGGCGTGATGGCCGTGCTGGTGGATCGCGTCATCGAAAGCCGCAGCGTGATGGTCAAGACGATGGGGAAATTCCTGTCGCGGGTGCATGGCGTTTCGGGCGTGACGTTGCTGGGTGACGGCACCCTGGTGCCATTGCTCAATGTGCCGGAATTGCTGGCCAAGCCTGTTGCCATTACCGCTGCGATCGCCAATCTGGCTGCCGCAGCGCGACTTCAGGCGCGCCGGATTCTGGTCGTGGACGATTCGCTTTCAGTTCGCAAGGGGCTGATGCAGCTTCTGCAGGATGCCGCCTTTGATGTCAAGGGCGCGGGAGATGGCATGGAGGCGATACGCGCGCTCGAATCTTTTATGCCGCACCTGATCTGTACCGACATGGAGATGCCGAACATGAACGGACTGGAGCTCACCCAGCATCTGCGGTTGCAAGAGAACACAAGGGACCTGCCGATCATCATGATCACTTCCCGCTCGATGGACAAGCATCGCGAGCAAGCGATGCAGGCAGGAGTCGATATTTATCTGACCAAACCATATACCGATGCCGACTTGCTCAAGCACGTGCATAGCGTTCTGCATGCGGGTTCCGTGCTCGAGCCGGCTTCGGTCGGGTGATTTGGGTGAATTACGCGATAACGTCACAATCTTCCACACCTGTTGACATGGGCACGCAACTCCGCCAGTAGTTGCTGGTGACCATGCATGGCATTGTGGTTCTATCCCAAACTAGGTAGTATTTGCCCAGTCGGCGGGCAGGACGATTAACGTGCAGACTGTCACCAGCTACATTGAGATATGAACGGAACATTTGGGGTTGTCAGATCATGAAAAATTATTCTCGCCTTGCGATGATCGGTGTGGTGATAAGCAGCACGTTGCTGGCGGGAGATGCACTCCTCTATATCAATAACCAGAAATACATACTGGCTGATGTGTTGTTATTTTTGGCGCTACTGACCTCTTTGGGCTATTTGGTCAGGCAACTCAGTCTGAATAAAGATCAGCAGCCGGGCGGTCGTTTTTTTGAGCAAACCAGCGCCTTCCATAAGCAACTGGGCAACGAGATCTCCGATCAACTCAGTTCGGCGCATACCGAACTGGGCAACACTCAGGCGATTCTGGGCGATGCCATCGTCAAGCTGGTCAGCAACTTCATTGCGATATCTGACGAAGTACGCAATCTTTCCGACAATACCAACAAGTTCAGCAAACAGATACACGAGCTGGTAAGCAATGTCGGCGATGCGCTGGCCGCCGCGGAGCGTTCCATCAATGGCCTCGCATCCGGTGATATGTCCGTGCTGATGGATTCCAGGCAGAATGTACAATCCATGATCAAGGAACTGACCGCATTCAATGAAACCGTCACACAGAATGCCGTCGAGCTGAATATCATCAGCACAAAGGTAGAGCAGAATGTGTTGGTGGTGATTTCCACTTTGCAATTCCAGGACATGAGCACCCAGTTGATCGAGCATGCCAGAATGCGCATGACGGCCTTGCAGGAGGTCGCCAACGAGATGGGCAAGGGAATGGGTGGCAAGCAGAATAACAGTGAATATCTGGAACGTATTGCCGCCTACAATCGCTTGCTGGATAAACATGTCGTGTCACTGGACAAGCAAAAGGCCAACCCGGTCGCGCAGAAGGATTTTGGAACGGGCGACATCGAGTTGTTTTAGTTTTCCCAGCCCGATGGCGGGACAATTGCATTTTCCGGGTAATTAATGCAATCTGAAGCTGCAAATATCAATTACCCATTAATCACTTAACAGAGCGCGAAAAAATGGCCAAAACTATTTTAGCTGTTGATGACTCCACCTCTATCAGGCAGATGGTGGCATTCACTCTTAAATCCGCTGGATATACAGTCATCGAGGCGGCTGATGGACAAGAGGGATTGGATAAGGCCAATGCCAGCGCCGAAACCATAAGCCTGGTGCTGACCGACCAGAACATGCCCAAGATCGACGGTCTGACCTTCATCAAGACCCTGCGTAGCCAACCGAAATTCGCGGCCACTCCTATCCTGATGCTGACCACCGAATCCAGCGATGGCATGAAGGCACAAGGCAAGGCAGCGGGCGCGACGGGTTGGTTGGTAAAGCCATTCGACCCGCATAAATTGCTTGAAGTCGTCAAAAAGGTGATCGGATAGTGTCATTTTGCCGGCCCTGATTTCGGCTTGTGCTCCAGCCCGAACTTCACCCATCGTAAACCCAGGAATAAGCCAATGTCCATCGACATGAGCCAGTTTTATCAGGTGTTCTTTGAAGAGACTGTCGAACATCTCGGAAGCATGGAAAGTTTGTTGCTCGCGCTTGACCTTGACGCACCTGACGCGGATCAACTGAACGCGATTTTTCGCGCGGCACATTCCATCAAAGGGGGCAGTGGCACATTCGGTTTCACCGACATGACCGAAGTCACCCATATTCTGGAGACCCTGCTTGACCGCATACGCAAGAACGAAATTGCCATCACGTCTGAGATGGTGGACGCCTTCCTGCTGGCGGTTGATGTGCTGCGCGGGATACTGGGCGCGCACCAGAGCGGGGGCAACGCCGATCCCGAAGCATCGATCGAACTATGCCGCAAACTTGAACGCCTGACCGGAGATAGGTCGCCGCGTTCCTCCGTAAAGGCGGCAACCGCCAACGTATCCCTCGCGGGTGCTGCGGAAGGGCCGCTTACTCGGCTGCAGCAGACATATCAAATCCAGTTCGCCAAAACACCGGCTACATTCCCGAGTAAAAAGCATCTCAATAATCTGCTGGAAAACCTGGGCAACATCGGGATCGTCGAGAATCAAAAAATCACTGACAACGCGGTCAATTTATCCCTGACGACTGGTGCGCCCGAAACGGAATTGCGTGAAATATTCTCGTTCTACTTGAAACCGAAGCAACTGAAGATTACGGCGCTGGACACACAGTTGTCTGCACCCGCGACACACGAAGAGCAAGGCTATGGTTTCTTTGAAGATCCGGAGCGAATCAAGGCCAAGGTGGAAGAAGCCCAGGGTTATGGTCTGTTCTTTGAACCGCAGACGATCAAAACTGCGGTCGAAAATGCACAGGGATACGGATTTTTTGAGGAGCCGGAACAATTCAAAGCCAAGGTCGAAGATGCCCAGGGTTACGGTTTTTTCACCGAAGTGGAGGATAAGTCAGCCCCATCCTTGCCGCTACCCTCTGTTCGGCAGAATGAGATCCCCGGACGCCGTGCCACCGATAAAGCTAACACAGCAACTTTAGGCGAGAGCTCCATTCGCGTCAGCGTGGGGAAAGTCGATAATATGGTCAATCTGGTTGGTGAGCTGGTGATCACCCAAGCCATGCTGGCGGAAACCATATCCAAAATGGATGCAGCTTCGAATGAAAGCCTGGTCAATGGGCTGGTGCAACTCGAGCGCAATACCCGCGACCTGCAAGAATCGGTCATGTCGGTACGCATGATGCCAATCAGTCTTGTGTTCAATCGCTTTCAGCGAGTGGTTCGTGACAGCGCCGGCAAGCTCAACAAAAAAGTGCAGCTTAAAATCATAGGCGAGGGTACCGAGCTGGATAAGGGCCTGATTGAAAAAGTAAGCGATCCTCTCACCCACCTGGTTCGCAACAGTCTGGATCACGGCATCGAACCCCCGGATGAGCGGATCGCCAAAGGCAAGAACCCCCAAGGCACGATCACACTCAGAGCCGCGCATCAGGGTGGTAACATCGTCATAGAGGTGTCGGATGACGGTGCCGGGCTGAATCGCGAACGGATACTCGCCAAAGCCAGGGAAAAAGGCTTGCCAGTTGACGACAGTATGAGCGATGCGGATGTCTGGCAAATAATCTTCGCCCCCGGATTTTCCACGGCGGCCGTGGTCACGGATGTTTCCGGTCGTGGCGTTGGTATGGATGTGGTCAAGAGAAACATCGAGAGCATCGGCGGTCGCGTCGAGATCCTCTCACATCATGGTCAGGGCAGCACGATCACCATCCGTTTGCCACTGACGCTGGCCATTCTGGATGGACTGTCGATCGGCGTGGGAGAGCAGATCTACATTCTGCCGCTCAGTTTCATCAGCGAATCCCTGCAGCCCGGTCCGGGGGATATCAAGGAAATCAGCGGGCAAGGTCAGGTGGTGCATGTGCGCGGAGAATACCTTCCGCTGTTGGCGCTGCATCGGGTGTTCAACGTCCAGCCCAAGTTCACTGATCCAATGGCAGGAATACTGGTGCTGCTGGAAGCGGAAGGAAAAAAAGTCGCTTTGCAAGTGGATGAATTGATCGGCCAGCATCAGGTTGTGATCAAGAGCCTGGAAACCAACTACCGCAAAGTAGCCGGAGTGTCGGGGGCCACGATCATGGGCGACGGACGAGTTGCTTTGATCCTTGATGTGGGGTCGCTGATAAAGTTATCGAAGCAGTAGAGCTTTCGGGCTGCATGGACTTGGCAGAGCCGGGCTTGATGCGGGAGTCGAATAAACACAGAAGGAGAGCGTGATGCAGACAGACCAGAGTCAAACGGAGGAGAGCGCGGGACGCGAGCTGCTGACTTTTACGCTGGGCAGCGAGGAATACGGCATCGACATACTCAAGGTCCAGGAGATACGCGGCTATGAGGCCGTCACCACGATAGCGCACGCACCGGAATTCATCAAAGGCGTGATCAATCTGCGCGGCGTCATCGTGCCGATCGTGGACATGCGCATCAAATTCAAACTGGACAACGTCAGCTATGACGAAACCACCGTGGTGATCGTGCTCAACGTCACGAATCGCGTGGTGGGCATGGTAGTTGACGGCGTCTCGGACGTGATCACGCTGAAGCCGGAGCAGATCAAGCCGGCGCCTGAATTCGGAGCGAGCATGGACACCAAGTATCTGCAGGGGCTGGGCACGGTGGATGAACGCATGATCATCCTGGTGGACATCGAACGGCTGATGACGAGCCGGGATATGGAGTTGATCGAGGCTGCAGAAGCCGCCGGCTAGCGTCATGGCTCGGGCCGGATTATAAGTGGCTAAATAGCTTAAGGGGGAAGGTGACATGTCTTTGGTAAATCTGAAAGTGGGTGTACGCCTGGGCTTGGGCTTTGGCCTGTTGCTGGTGCTGATGACCGTGATGGCGGTGTTGGGGATGTCGCGAATTGACAACATCAAAAACAATCTGGACAACATTGTCGAACACGATGTGGCTGCAATGGGTAATGTCACGGAGATGCGCGAGGCAGTCAATACCATCGCGATCGCCACACGCAATGTCGTGATGCTCACCGACGCGGAGCAAATCGCGGCAGAAACCAGGCGTATCGACAGTGCATGGAAATATTATGAATCGACGGCAAATACCTTGTCCTCGATGGTCGGCAACGAAACGCTGCTTGTTGCTGTCCGTGAAGCAAGCACAGCTACCAGGCCCTTGTTCGACAAGGTCACCCAACTGGCCGGGGAAAACAAGAGAGCCGAGGCGACCCAGTTCTTGCTGAAGGAGGTACAGCCCAGTCTGTCCAGGTGGTATGAAGCGATGAACGATATATTGACGGCCAGGGAAAAAATTATCGAGGAAAGCACGGATGCGGCGCATTCAGCTTACAACTTTGCCCGTTGGTTGATGCTTTCACTGGCTGGTGCAGCACTGGTTCTGGGGACGCTCACCGCCTGGCTCATCGCACGCTCGATCATTCGTCCACTGCGTCGGGCGGTCGAAATCGCAAGTGCGGTGTCCAAGGGTGATCTGACGCAGCACATCGAAGTCAAGTCCAGGGATGAGACCGGACAGTTGTTGCAGGCGCTCAAGGAC
>JBDTPM010000200.1:0-7190 GCA_039932695.1 Gallionella sp.
CAGTGACAACCGCGGCCTGCAACGGGTCAGCGATGTGCCGATCTATTCGGCCGATGCGGTGGTACGCCGCGCGGTTTCGCTGCAGTCGACGCACGACGCGGCAACCCCCTGTGTGGCGATGCACAGCAGCGAACTGGCCAAGCTGAATGCGCGCGCCGGCGACACGCTGAAAGTGATGCAGGGACAGGCCAGCGTGCACATGGTGGCACGCGCCGATGACGGTATGCCGGTTTCGACCGTGCGCGTGGCGGCGGGGCATCCGGAGACGGCCGGTCTGGGTGCAATGTTCGGGATAATTACCGTGGAGCGGGCATGATGGAATTACTGCAATCGCTGGAACTGGCCGGGCTTAACCTGCTCGGGCCATTCTGGCTGCCGGTCTGGACGGTGGTGAAGATCATGGCGATCATACTGCCTATCATGGGTGCGGTCGCCTATCTGACGCTGGCAGAGCGCAAGGTTATCGGCTACATGCAGATCCGCATCGGACCGAATCGCGTCGGTTACTTCGGCCTGCTGCAACCGATCGCCGACGGCGTGAAATTGTTCCTCAAGGAAATCATCATTCCGACCGGGTCGAGCAAGTTCCTGTTCATCATTGCGCCCATCATGGCGCTGGGACCCGCGCTGGCGGCCTGGGCGGTAGTACCGTTCAACGACGGGATGGCGGTGGCCGACCTGAATGCCGGCCTGTTGTACCTGCTGGCGATGACCTCGTTGGGCGTGTACGGCATCATCATCGCCGGCTGGGCATCCAATTCCAAGTATGCCTTCCTCGGCGCGGTGCGCTCGGCGGCGCAGATCGTGTCCTACGAGATCGCGATGGGCTTCGCGCTGGTGTGCGTGTTGATGGTCTCACAGAGCATGAATCTGGGCGATATCGTGCGCGGACAGCACGGCAGCCTGGGCGCGCTGAACTGGTACATTATCCCGCTGTTCCCGATGTTCCTGGTGTACCTGATCTCCGGGGTGGCGGAAACCAACCGTGCGCCGTTCGACATGGCCGAAGGCGAGTCCGAGATCGTTGCCGGATTCCACGTGGAATATTCCGGCATGGCGTTCGCACTGTTCTTCCTGGCCGAATACGCCAACATGATCCTGATCGCTTTCCTCACCGCGGTCATGTTCCTGGGCGGATGGTTGTCGCCGTTGCCGTTCCTGCCGGACAGTTTTATCTGGCTGCTGGCCAAGGTCTCGTTCATATTGTTCCTGTTCCTGTGGTTCCGGGCGACCTTCCCGCGTTATCGCTATGACCAGCTGATGCGCCTGGGCTGGAAAGTGTTCATCCCGCTCACCATCATCTGGGTGATAGTGATCGCGGTATGGATGCAGACCTCTCTCTGGGTCTGGTAAGCAGAGGAGATGAATATGGAAACGATCAAAAATTTCTTCAAGACCTTCCTGCTGTACGAGCTGGTCAAGGGTATGGCGCTGACCGGGCGGTATTTTTTCGCTCGCAAGATCACCGTCCAGTTTCCGGAAGAGAAAACCCCGCAGAGTTTCCGCTTCCGCGGCCTGCACGCGCAGCGCCGCTACGCCAATGGCGAGGAACGCTGCATCGGCTGCAAGTTATGCGAGGCGGTTTGCCCGGCACTGGCGATCAAGATCGAGGTGGCCGAGCGCGAGGATGGCACGCGCCGCACCACCCGCTATGACATCGACCTGACCAAGTGCATCTTCTGCGGCTTTTGCGAGGAATCCTGTCCGGTGGACGCGATCGTCGAGACCCGCGTGTTCGAATATCACGGCGAAAAGCGCGGCGACCTGTATTACACCAAAGCGATGTTGCTGGCGGTGGGTGACAAATATGAAGAGCAGATCGCCAAAGACCGCGCGGCGGATGCGAAGTACAGATGACAGATGACAGAAGACAGAAGACAGAAGACAGAAGACAGAAGACAGAAGACAGAAGACAGAATGTTGTGTGGCTTCGCCACGTATTTAATAAATAGTACTGCGCAGCAGTCAGCGCTCTGTCATCTGAACAAGGGGCAAGTTAATGAATTTTGAAACCATCGTGTTTTATCTGTTCGCGGCGTTGCTCGTGTTCGCGGCTCTGCGCGTGATCACCGCGCGCAATCCGGTGCATGCGGTGTTGTTCCTGGTGTTGGCTTTCATCAGCAGCGCCGGTATCTGGTTGTTGCTCGAAGCGGAATTCCTCGCCATCACGCTGGTGCTGGTCTATGTCGGTGCGGTGATGGTGCTGTTCCTGTTCGTGGTGATGATGCTGGACATCAATCTGGTGCGCCTGCGCGAGGGATTCTGGCGCTGGCTCCCATTCGGCGCGGTGCTGGCCGGTCTGATGGCGTTCGAGATGATCTGGGTGCTGGGTGCCCAGGAGACTTCCAGGGGGATGACTCCGGTCAAACATGCTGCCGGCTACAGCAATACCAAGGAGCTGGGCCGGCTGATCTATACCGAATATGTCTACCCGTTCGAGATCGCCGCGGTGATCCTGCTGGTGGCGATGGTGGCCGCGATCGCGTTGACATTGCGGCGGCGCAAGGATGCCAAGTCGCAGGTGGTATCCGAACAGGTCGCGGTCAAAAAAGCAGATCGCTTGCGCATCGTGACCATGCAGTCGGAGCGTAAAGAATGAACCCAGTACGTAGGGGCGCGATGAATCGCGCCCCTACCCCGCATAGTACGTAAAGGAGCGAATTAGATTGTTGACACTGTCGCATTATCTGGTATTGAGCGCCGTGCTGTTCGCCATCAGCGTGGTCGGCATCTTTTTGAACCGCAAGAATCTGATCGTGCTGCTGATGGCGATCGAAATGATGCTGCTGGCGGTGAATACCAACTTTGTGGCGTTTTCCCACTACCTGAACGATACGGCCGGGCAGGTCTTCGTGTTCTTCATCCTGACCGTGGCCGCTGCCGAAGCCGCCATCGGGCTGGCGATACTGGTGGTGCTGTTCCGCAATCTGAATACGATCAATGTCGATGATCTCGACAGTTTGAAAGGATAAGGTTCCGTTATGAACATGCTGAATCTCAGTTTGCTGGTACCCATAGCTCCGCTGGTCGGTGCGATCGTTGTCGGCCTGTTCGGTAACCAGCTTGGGCGTGTCTGGTCGCACCGCATCACGATCGCCCTGGTGACTGTTTCATTCCTTGCGTCGCTGGCGATCTTCAATGAGGTGCTGACAGGCGACACGATCAGAGGCACGGTCTATACCTGGCTGATCTCGGGCGATACCAGTTTCCAGGTGGGCTTCCTGATCGATCGGCTCACCGTCATGATGATGCTGGTGGTGACCTTTGTGTCGTTGATGGTCCATATCTACACCATCGGCTATATGCAGGAAGATCCCGGCTACCAGCGTTTCTTCAGCTACATCTCGCTGTTCACATTCTCGATGCTGATACTGGTGATGGCCAACAACTTCATGCAATTGTTCTTCGGTTGGGAAGCGGTAGGGCTGGTGTCCTACCTGTTGATCGGTTTCTGGTATGACCGGCCGACCGCGATCTATGCCAACCTCAAGGCATTCCTGGTCAACCGCGTCGGCGACTTCGGTTTTCTGCTCGGCATCGGTTTGATTCTGATGGTGTTCGGTACGCTCGATTACGATGCGGTATTCGCCAATGCCGCCAGCTATGCCAACGACATCGCGCCGATACCCGGCATGTCGGTCGGCTTGCTCACGGCGATCTGCATCCTGCTGTTCATCGGCGCGATGGGCAAGTCGGCGCAGTTCCCGTTGCATGTGTGGCTGCCCGATTCGATGGAAGGCCCGACCCCGATCTCCGCGCTGATCCACGCCGCGACCATGGTGACAGCCGGCATCTTCATGGTGGCGCGAATGTCACCGTTGTTCGAATTGTCGGACACGGCTTTGTCCTTTGTCATGGTGATCGGCGCGATCACCGCGTTGTTCATGGGTTTCCTCGGCATGATCCAGAATGACATCAAGCGTGTGGTGGCGTATTCCACTTTGTCGCAACTGGGTTATATGACCGTGGCACTTGGCGCTTCGGCCTATTCAGTGGCGATCTTCCATCTGATGACGCATGCTTTCTTCAAGGCACTTCTGTTTCTTGCCGCTGGTAGTGTGATCATCGCCATGCACCATGATCAGGATATTCGCAACATGGGCGGTTTACGCAAATACATGCCTATCACCTGGATCACCTCACTGATCGGTACGCTGGCATTGATAGGCACGCCTTTCTTTTCCGGCTTTTACTCCAAGGAAAGCATCATCGAAGCGGCGCATGTGTCGCAGTTGCCCGGTTCTGGTTTTGCTTACTTTGCCGTGATGGCCGGGGTATTCGTCACTGCATTCTATTCATTCCGCATGTATTTCCTGGTGTTCCACGGCGAGGAACGTTTCGGCATAACTAAGTCAGGCAATCCGCTATCCGCTGAAGCGGATGCGGAATTGGCACAGCAGCACCATGATCATGGGGGCGACCACCACGATGAAGAGGGATCGCACGATCATCATCACGGCCTGGCACCCGGACAAAAGCCTCATGAATCACCGTGGGTGGTCACGCTGCCACTGATTCTGCTTGCGATTCCTTCGGTGATGATAGGTTATATCGTCTTTGATCCGATGTTGCATGGCGGTTATTTCCGGGACGCGGTTGTTGTCGACCAGAGCCATTTGCTGGCGGTAGTGATGCACCACGAGGCGATCGAGGACCCGTTCAGCATGGCCGTGCATGCGTTTACCACGCTGCCTTTCTGGCTGGCAGTTGCAGGTGTTGCGAGCGCGGCGTTGTTTTACCTGAAGCGCCCCGACATACCCGCCGCGATCCAGAAGCGCTTCCGGTTCATCTACACCCTGCTGGACAACAAGTATTACTTTGACCGTTTCAACGACTGGTTCTTTGCCGGCGGCGCACGAGGTACGAGCCGCCTGCTGTGGAAGTTTGGCGACGTGAAGCTGATCGACGGGATGATGGTCAACGGTACGGCGAAACTGGTCGGGATGATTTCCGGAGTGGTCCGGCATCTCCAGTCCGGCTATATCTATCACTATGCGTTTTCGATGATCATCGGCGTGTTCGTGTTGTTGAGTGTGCGCAACTGGTTTTAATGACGCGGTTGCCGCGAGAAAAATGAAGGAATGACAGCATGATTTTTGGCTTACCCGCAATTAGCATAGCGATCTGGTTGCCGATCATATTCGGCATACTGGTATTGGCCACCGGCGACGACAGGAACGCTCCGTTGGCGCGCATCCTTGCGCTGGTCGGTTCGCTGCTCGGTTTTCTGGTAACGATCCCGCTGTACACCGGTTTTGTGCGCGAAACGTCCGAGATGCAGTTCGTCGAGCTGCACGAATGGATCGTCCGCTTCAATATCCACTACCACCTTGGTGTGGATGGCATCTCGGTGCTGTTCATCCTGCTCACTTCCTTTTTTACTCCCATCGTGGTGCTGGCCGGCTGGAAAGTGATCGAGAAGCGTGTCGCGCAATACATGGCATCTTTCCTGATCATGTCCGGCATCATGATCGGGGTGTTCGCGGCACTCGATGCGGTGCTGTTCTATGTGTTCTGGGAGGCGATGCTGATCCCGATGTTCCTGATCATCGGCGTATGGGGCGGCCAGAATCGGGTGTATGCGGCGGTCAAGTTCTTCCTCTACACCCTGCTCGGTTCGCTGCTGATGCTGGTTGCGCTGATCTATCTTTACAACCAGTCCGGCGGCAGCTTCGAGATACTCGATTTCTATCAGGTCAGGCTGCCGATGACCGCGCAGATCCTGATCTTCATCGCGTTCTTTTTCGCTTTCGCGGTGAAAGTGCCGATGTTCCCGGTACATACCTGGTTGCCGGATGCGCACGTCGAGGCTCCCACCGGCGGCTCGGTTGTGCTGGCGGCGATCATGCTGAAGGTGGGTGCTTACGGATTCATCCGTTTTTCGATGCCGATCGTGCCGGATGCCAGCCATCAGCTGGCCGGAGTGATGATCGCGCTGTCTTTGATCGCGGTGATCTATATCGGCCTGGTCGCGTTGACACAGACCGACATGAAGAAACTGGTGGCATATTCTTCGATATCGCACATGGGCTTTGTCACGCTGGGTCTGTTCATCTTCAATGCTTACGGTATGGAAGGCGCGCTGCTGCAGATGATCTCGCACGGCTTCGTGTCCGGTGCACTGTTCCTGTGCATCGGTGTGCTGTACGACCGGATGCATTCGCGCAACATCGCCGATTACGGAGGCGTGGTCAACAGCATGCCGGTGTTCGCCGCTTTTTTCATGCTGTTCGCAATGGCCAACAGCGGCCTGCCCGGGACCAGCGGTTTCGTCGGAGAATTCATGGTGATCCTCGGCGCAGTGAAAGCGAATTTCTGGTATGCCTTCGCTGCGGCAACCACGCTGGTCTTTGGCGCGGCTTACACGCTGTGGATGTACAAGCGGGTGATCTTCGGCGCGGTGGCCAATGCGCATGTCGCCGAACTCACCGACCTGACCCTGCGCGAAAAGGTGATCTTTGCGATCCTGGCGGTCACTGTGCTGGGCATGGGCCTGTACCCTTTGCCGTTCAGCGAAATCATGCATGTCTCGGTGAATGAACTGCTGGTACACGTGGCTCGCTCGAAACTGCCGATGTAGACAGAGGACAGATTATATGTAGGTCGGGTTAGGCGCGGGATTTAGCGCTGTAACCCGACGTTTTGCTGATTATGTCGGGTTACGCGATAAAGCCGCTAACCCGACCTGCGGACTAACGACCAACGACTGATTTTGAGATGAATATGGATCTGATGACTAAATTGATGCCGGCCGGCGCAGAGATATTCCTGCTGATCATGGCGTGTGTGATTCTGATCGCGGATCTGCTGATCAGGCAGAACGGCAGGATGATGACCTACATGCTGGTGCAACTCTGCCTGTTGGGATGTTCACTGATCACCGTCGGTACGCATGAACATGGCGTCACCTATGCCTTCAACAACATGTTCGTGGATGATCTGATGGCCGATCTGCTGAAGCTGCTGACCTATCTGGCGGTAGCGATGATGCTGGTGTATTCGCGCCAGTATCTCACCGTGCGCGGCCTGTTCAGCGGCGAATTCATGGTGCTGACGCTGTTTGCCATGCTCGGCATGATGGTGATGATCTCCGCGAACCATTTTCTCACGCTGTATCTGGGCCTCGAGCTGCTTTCGCTGAGCCTGTATGCGATGGTCGCCCTGCAGCGCGACTCAGCCACCGCCACCGA
>JBDTPM010000201.1:0-2567 GCA_039932695.1 Gallionella sp.
CCGGGGAGCTCATGGGGGCCGGCTTCTTCCTTTTTTCGATCGTCCGACATTTCTACGGCAATGGCCGCAGCCTGCTCGGCATGCATGCCTTCCGTGCGGCGCACGTACTCCTGTTCGCCCCGATCGTCCTTCTTTCGAAGCGCCGCATTCTCGATGCCTTCTGTCTCGCCCGGCAGCTCCACGCGCAGCTCCTCGATGAGCATCAGCATCGCCGCCGCGACCGGAAGTGCGAGGAGCGCCCCCACGATTCCCAGCAGCGTTGCGCCCGCGATGAGCGAAAAAAACACGACAGAAGACGGAAGTCGCATCGCGCGTCCGTAAACAACGGGCACTAGCAAGCGGCTTTCGAACTCCTCGTATACGAGCATC
The DNA here is from genome assembly GCA_039932695.1 of Gallionella sp. Taxonomy (GTDB): domain Bacteria; phylum Pseudomonadota; class Gammaproteobacteria; order Burkholderiales; family Gallionellaceae; genus Gallionella. The sequence goes on from JBDTPM010000201.1 coordinate 370, forward strand.
AGCACGAGAACGATCACGGTGACAACCGTGCCTTGAGACATCGCCGCCACCACCGCAGGGCCCATTGTGAGGAAAATACCGATATACGGCAGCACGTCCGCGACGCCGCCGAATACCGCGATGGCCAATGCGTTCGGCACGCCACAGGCCACCAGAAGAACGAACATGAAGACGGCCATGAACACGCACGTGATGACCTGTCCGCGGATATAACCACCGACGATCGTCTCCAGGTTCATCATGACGCGGGAAAGCCGGATGTGGTGCGAACGGGATACGATTGAGTAAAGCCCTCCGCGCAGGCGGTCCCGGTCGATCATCATATACAAAGCCAGGAAGATGGCGCCCAGGCTGTACGCGAAGAGCTCAAGAACGCGTGTCGATAATGCGAATGCCGTGGCACCGAAGGATTGCATCACTGCGCCGTATTGCATGGTGCGCAGGGCTTCCGCGAGGGGGGCTGTCAGATGAGAACCGGCGAGAAAGGCCACGAGACGCGCCCGCAGCGCCGGTTCCTGATCGATGAGGCTCGTCACCTGGGCCAGGAACTCCGGCACCGTCAGGGTGGCGGCGAGAATGGTGACGACCAGGAGCGTTGTGAAAACGATCGCAATGCTCCATCCCCTTCGCACCCGGCGCCCTTCGAGCCACGAGACCGCCGGGCTCAGCGTGCCGACAATGATGAGCGCTGCGACGAGCAAGAGAATGATCGGCACAAGCTTGGCCATCACCCAAAATCCGGCAACAACGAGCACTATGGTGACGATGGTCGAGAACGAAAGCTCGATGCGCATCACCCGCGTTTGTGGATCTGATATTGATTTTGGATCTTGCAACGTTACCTTCCTTGCCCATCATGGTGGGCATTGAGAACTGAAATGGGTAACAGAGATTAGGGTAATAATCTTCCGATGTATGTACGCTACCGTACAAAGATCAGTTAAGGAAACGCTGATTAAATCCAAAACTGTGGTTCGATACATCTCCCGTTCGCCCCGAGTGCCGCGCGCAGCGCGGTGTATCGAGGGGTGCGAACGGGAAACACTCACCACGAACGGATTTAATCAGCGTTTCCTTAACTGAACGCACCAAATGCAACGCTGGAAGTTAAAGTCGCGGAGACGGAAGAGACCTGGCTGGAGTTTGAAATTGTTATGCGAGTAGGGGACTGAGAAATCCTGTCCCCTATCGTTCTTTTGTTATCCCGATCCCACTTGCTCGAATCCACACCTGAACAGGCGGGGGAATCAAGCATGTGAATAGCGCTAAGCTTTGCGCCACTTATCCGGTTTGCCACCTTCAGTATTGCGAACGCGCTCGACCACGGGTGAAGTACCCGGACTCAATTCGCGAGCTCGTTCTATTGCTTCAGCCTGCGTGGGAAAAACAGCGCTGGCTCTTTCTGAATTAGCTTTCCTGATGGCATAGTCACCTTCAGGCCGCTTTTCAACAAATAACCTGTTATCGGCCTTATGAGCTTCTGCTGGTTTTGTGAGCCTGGTATCTTTGGTATTTGACATGATGTATGTTCCTTTCTTGAAAATGCAGATGAAATAAATCCCAACGTGCATGACGCAGAATTGATTTAAGAGTCATGCACGTCATCATAAGCATTCAAGCGTGGATAAACTGTGCGCCAGCAAACATAGTGCGAAATTCTAGCCGGCTTATCTTTGCACAATCCTTCCCTTCTGAAATGTTTGCCCAACCCGGAGGAGACGGTCTTCCTCCTTCAGATCAGGCATTCAGCGGATGACTGGAATGATGGGATTGATTCAACTGATCCCATTGGAGTTTGCAATTGCTATACCTATACCCAGCTCAATTCGGGTAATTTGCCCAGTGAACCCAGCTTCGACAACGGGCTGGCACGCAGCCAGTCCTGAAGCTTGTTGGCAAGTTTCTGATCGCCCATAACTTTGATATCCCCTTTTTTCACCGCATCGGAAAAGCGTTGTTGGGATATCCAGACCTCACTCATTTTCTTCAACGGGCATTTGATCAATATATCCACGTCAAAGCCGTTATCGCTCAAGCATAATTCAATCTCGCCGTTTTCAGACACCAACCACCAATCCCGGGATCCTTGTGGCGCATCGGGGTATTGGAACTGTACGACGATACGATGCCCTGGAAAAACAGCCGGGTCGACGGTCCGGCGCATATCCCACATCAACAGCCCCGCATCCAGATCCCCC
>JBDTPM010000202.1:0-17182 GCA_039932695.1 Gallionella sp.
CTGCCCTTATGTCACGCTGTGGCTGGTGACAAAGCTGTTGCCACCCTGGGAAGACAAGATAAAGGCTGAATATGCGGTGCATGCAACTCATAAAATGGCATAAATCCTGAAGATGAATCGTAGGTTGGTGTTTTACTTTGTTCAATAACTCAATAAGGAGAAAAAAATGAAATCTATTTTTGTAAGCATGGTTGCAACAGCTGGTATTGTTTTTGCAGGTGCTACCTTGGCCGCAGATATGCCGGCGGCGGGTAATGCCAAGTGTAGCGCATGTCACGCCCTCGACAAAAAAGGAGTTGGTCCGTCCTATATGGATATCTCGGCAAAATTCAAGGGCGATAAGGAAGCGGTCGGCAAAATCGCTGCCAGTATCACCAAAGGCGGTTCGTTTGGCTGGAAAGCCTCAATGCCTATGCCGGCAAAGGGCATGGGTGCAAATGAGGCTGAAATAAAGGCAATGTCAGAATACATTGTGAGCTTGTCAAAATAAGTTGGAGTAACCTTATATTGTCAGGTGTTAACTTTTCGTATTGGTTGGATAAGAAAGGGATGTCATGAAAGCAAAAAACTTACTCGGCAGTAACTTTCTTGCCTCCCTTTCATTATCTGACTTGGTGACCCGCTCGCCCTGCAAAAGAGACATCAGCTGATGCCCGCGCGATTCTTAATGCATGGTTTGCCACGAATCAGGGATGAAAGGGGTATGAGAAAGCATATAGCAAACCTAAAAACCATCGACTGTTGCATGAAGTAACTTGGCTCTTGTTGTACTAAAGGATGTCGAGTTCATTATTCGACTAAGTTAATCAACATTGACATGGGGAATAACATTATGAAAATCATAAATAAGTTCTCAGACCCCCCCCACTTTTTTCTTCTGGTGAGTATTTTATTGTTTCTGGCCAGCCTCCCATTTGGCAGCTTGTGCATTGCTGGTGATTGCTCCGGTTTGTATGGGTGGACAGTATTTTTTTTCGGGTGGATGGAGTCCTATTTCATATTCGACATCAACCTGTTTGGGGCGATTTCCTGGTTTGCTAATCCAGCCTTGATAATAGCTTGGCTGTGTATTTCGGCCTCACATAAAAAATGTGCCGGTATAGCAAGTGGTATCGCCATCGTGCTATGCGCTTCCCTTTTGCTGGCTGAAAATATTGTTGTTTCACAGGATGGAATTCCAAGCGCCATCACTGGTTATGCCCCCGGATATTGGCTGTGGTTCGGCAGCACAATCGTTGCTGGAATTAGCGCGACTATTGCGGCATTCTCCAAGAAAATATAATCAGTACAACTGATAGATGACAACCACCTAAATCTGAGGTTTCACTAGTACTACTGTTGATTGTTGAGCGTCATTCATACCGAACGCAGGTAGCCTGATGGCACGTGTCGGGATATGAATCCTGAGTAATCGAGTAACTTTGAAAAGTTGCAATGTCATCCTCCATCTACTGCCATCCCTGCCGTGCACAACATTCCTGTGAGGATCTGCGCCTCGTTGTTTCCAAGTCCGGCAAGCGCTGGCGCTGCGCTCAGAGTTTCGAGGCGGCCATGTCGGACCAGGAGGTACCAGCAACATTTGGGCGCAAGGTCTCGTAAATCAACAAAGCAGGAACTCAGGTCAGGCGCAGGATGACCTTCCCAAGGACAATTGATATATTGAACAAAGGGGTGAACCGCGGTGCAAAGGACAACTGAGAGGCACTTAATAAGGTGCTGAGGAAAGATGGAACTCGATGACGATGCTTTGGTGCGCTATGCGCGCCAGATTTTATTGCCCGAAGTGGGCGAGGATGGTCAACAGCGTTTGGCCGCTGCTTCTGTGCTGATCGTCGGCGCGGGCGGGCTGGGCGTGCCGGTTGCAAGCTATCTGGCGGCAGCCGGGGTGGGCAGGCTGGGGATGGCCGATGGCGATACCGTGGCGCTTTCCAATCTGCCGCGCCAGGTCGCCTATGCCACGGCCGACATCGGCCTGAGCAAGGTAGTGTGGCTTGCCGCCAGCTTGAGCGAGAACAATCCGAATGTCGAGGTGGAGTGCTATGGTTATCTCACCGGGGATAACGTCGGCGAGATTATCGCCACCTATGATCTGGTGGCCGATTGTTGCGATAACTTCCCGACGCGCTATCTGGTGAATTCCGCTTGTGTGCGGCAAGGCAAGCCGCTGGTGAGCGCGGCGCTGTCGCGTTATTCCGGTCAGCTTGCAGTATTCGTGCCGGGCGCAGGATGTTACCAATGCATGGTGCCGGATTCGCCGGACAACGAGACCGTGCAAGGCTGCGTGGAAGGCGGGATTCTGGGGCCGCTGGCAGGTTTGCTGGGATGCTGGCAGGCATTCGAGGTGCTCAAGCAACTGATGGGCCTGCAACCGGATATGGCCGGCAACATGCTGTTGGTGGATGCGCTGGACTGGCGTACCCAGACGATACGCATTGCAAAGAATGTTGATTGCCCGGTGTGTGGCGGAGGGGAAGTTTTGTAGGTTGGATCGGGCCGCCAGGCCGTAACCCGACCATATCGAGGATGTTAACCGAAACGTCGGGTTGCGCTGCGCTAACCCGACCTGCGGACTCTGCCGTTTTCAGCCGCCGGTCGCTGACATGAAGCGCACGATCTTGTGCGGCTTTTCCTTGAATTCGTGTCGCTCCGGTTTGAGCTCGATCGCTTGCCTGATGGCAACTTCGATCTCGGCATCGGATGCGCCCGCGCGGAGTAGCGGACGCAGTTCGAGTTTTGCCTCTTGTCCGAGGCACATGTAGAGCGTGCCATCGACGGATAGTCGGACGCGATTGCAGGTTTCGCAGAAATGTTGCGAGATGGGAGTGATGAAGCCGACATTGAAACTGCCGTCTGCGCTTTGCAGGTAACGCGCCGGGCCGCCGCCGGGATACACGCTTTCCACCAGATTGAAGCGCTCGCGCAAGTGTTGTTTGACGGGTTGCAGGTTGAGGTATTGCGCGTTGCGTCCGGTGTAGCCCATCGGCATGGTTTCGATGAAGCGCAGGATGAAACCGTGCGTCATGCAGAAATCCACCATCGCATCGAACTCGTCGTCATTGACGCCGCGCATGGCCACCATGTTGATCTTGATCGGGGCGAGCCCTTCCGATTTTGCGGCGAAGAGGCCGGCCATGATCTGTTCCAGCACGTCTCTGCCAACGATGCTGATAAGCCTTTCCTTCCGGAGCGAATCCAGACTGACGTTGATGCGATTCAGCCCAGACTGTTTGAGGTCGCCGGCGTGTTTGGCAAGCTGGGTGGCGTTGGTGCTGAGTGAGATGTCCTGCACGCCGGGCAGGGCGTGCATACGTCTGATCAGTTCTGATAAATTGGAGCGAAGCAAAGGTTCGCCGCCGGTGAGGCGAAAGCGCCCCACGCCCATTTGCGCAAACAGACCCACCATTCTTTCGATCTCGGCTATGCTTAGCCAGTTTGCGGGCTGTTCGAAATCCTTGCATCCCTCCGGCATGCAGTAGCTGCAGCGCAGATCGCAACGATCGGTGACGGAGATGCGCACGTACTCGATTTCTCTGCAGAAACTGTCGATCAATTGAGTGCTCATGCTGTCTCCTGAGCTACGATATTTCCGGATGGCGGAGTATTCCAGCGTTGTTCCGCGAAGGCGTCGGCGCAACGGGCATTCACCCAGCGCTGGCCATGCGGGGTGTTTTCCTGCTTCCAGAACGGGGCGCGTTGTTTCAGATAATCCATGATGAACTCGCATGCCGGGAAGGCATCTCCGCGATGTGACGATGCCACGGCGACCAGCACGATCTGGTCAGTGGGACGCATTAGTCCGACGCGGTGGATGATGAGGCTGGTGTAAATGTGCCAGCGTTGTGCGGCTTCTTCAGCAATGGCGGCGAGAGCGTTCTCGTTCATGCCGGGGTAGTGTTCCAGCGTCATTCCGGTGATGGAATCGCCTTCGTTCACATCCCGCACCAATCCTACGAAGCAGGCAATCGCGCCTATCGCCGGATTGTCTGCGCGCAATGCGGCAATCTCGTGACCGGCATCGAAATCTTCGTGCTGGACACGGATGGTCGCCACTTCAGCCTCCGGTGACGGGCGGAAACAGCGCGACTTCATCGCCTGCTTGCAAGAGGTGCTGTGGGGACACCATGTTCTGGTTGACCGCAACCAGCACCGGGCGTCCAGTGAGCTCGCTTTCCCAGTTGCCGCCACGTTTGCGCAGCAGCTTCAGCAATCCTGCTACATCCTGCGCCGAGTCTGGCAGCTTCAGCGTTTCGCCAATGGTGCCGAGACGTTCGCGCAGACGGGCGAAATACAACAGTTTGAGGGTCATCCGAGTATCTCCTGAATAAGGAAGCTAATAAATCAGGTCTTGCCACTGCCCGCAAAACCAAAAATCCGCATCCTGAAAATCCATATTTCTGTTTCGGAATGGTAACGAGCGCGTGATGAATCATGCTTGTTGCGTTACATAAGCTGCACATCGCCGGAATCTCCCAGCTCTTCCTTGAAACCCCTTACCGAATGGCCCAAGTCTGCCCCGATGATGCGCAATCTTCTGGTGCCGAAAATCAGCACCACGACCAGTAACGCGATCAACCAATGCCAAATATTGAATGAACCCATTATTTACTCATCCAAAGATAAAGGTAATGTTGCATCCGGCGCGCAATAATAGTCAGAGCGTCCGCGTTGTTTCTCGAGCAAGTGTAATGGCAGCAATTTCCATGCCCTGATCTGCGGCCCTGCATATATTGAAATGGTAAGAGTTTCAATTTAAACATCCGTGCGGCCGAAAGTCTCAGCGGTGGCAGGGTATACAACAGAAAAGTTTTTGTGTTCGATTTAAAATTTCACCGCAACCCGATTCAGGTCAATCTGTCTCACCATCTTGCTGTGGTGACTTTTCGTTGCGGATGCCCAGTTTCTTTATTTTCTCCCACAGGTTCTTGCGGCTGATGCCCAGTGTGGCAGCGGTGTTACTCATTTGCCACTGATGCCGGTTGAGTGAATTGACGATGTAGCGTCGCTCACATGTATGCAAGTACTCGTAAAGGCCGGCATCAGGTACCTCGATGTTTAGTTCGGTCAATGGGTCATCTTCAAACAGATCCTTTGCCGTCAAGGTGGACGCAGCTGTCAAGATGCAGGCTCGTTCGATGTGATGCTGCAACTCGCGTATGTTTCCAGGCCAGTTGTGGGCAAGTATGGCTATCTCGGCATCTTGGTTGAGAGATTTTTTTTCTTCCTCATGTTGCGTGGCAAACTGGCTGAGGAATTTATCGGCGAACCATAAAATATCCTCTTTGCGCTCGCGCAGGGACGGAACTTTGAGATGAATGACGTTGATGCGATAGAACAGGTCCTCGCGAAACGTGCCCTGTTCAACCATTTTTTTCAGGTCGCAGTGGGTTGCGCAGACCAGGTGCAGATCAACGGGAATCTGCGTTTCGCCGCCAACACGCACGAAACTGCGCTCCTGTATGACGCGCAATAGTTTGACTTGCATCGGGAACGGCATGTCACCAATCTCATCCAGAAACAACATTCCACCGTGGGCTTGTTCGAACACGCCTTTCTTGGTGCGCGCAGCGCCGGTGAATGCGCCCTTTTCATAGCCAAACAACTCGGCTTCCATCAGGCTGTCGCTGATAGCGCCGCAATTGACCGCGATAAACGGATGTTTGGCGGAGTCCGGATTGCTGCGATGCAATTCTTTCGCGACCACTTCCTTGCCTACGCCGGATTCACCGGTGATCAGAATGGTGGCAGCGTGTTTTGACAGACGCGGCAACATGTCAGCGATGCGGCGCATTTCCGCCGAAACGCCCAATATGTCTGAATGTCCGGCAACCTCATGCGGAACAGCCAAGCCGGACAAGGAGTGAACTTTTTCCAGCAACAGATCGAGGTCGAACGGTTTTGAAATGTAATCCACCGCACCTAGTTTGAGCAGGTTCACGGCAGTGTCGATAGATCCATAGCCAGTGATGAAAATAAAGGGTGGCAGCGGCAATCCTGATTTCTTCAGCTGCGTAAACAGTTCATCCCCCCCTATGTCTGGCAGGCGAATATCGCTGATCGCCACGGCGTATTTCCTTTTTTCAAGACCAGCCAGCGCACTGGCTCCGGTCTTATGCCAGTCGCAGGCAAAACCTTCCAGTTCAAAGCGGTCACAGAGCGACTCGCCCATGATTTCGTCGTCTTCGATCAGACACAGGCGGGGAATATTTGTACTCACGATGGCACTCCCAAGGGCAGGGTTACGGAAAATATTGTTTCTCCAGGTTGACTTTGCATGGTTATCAGTCCGTTCAATTGCGATACGATTTGATAGGTCATCCATAGCCCGAGGCCATAGCCCTCTTCACGTCCGGAAGAAAAAGGCTCGAACAGATAACTCATCTGTTCTGGATCAATGTGCTTGCCATCATTCTTGATGACGAGGGACAGGTTGCCGCTGTCGCGGTAGATATGACAATCCACATGCGCATCGCTCGCCTGTATGGCGTTCAGCAACAGGTTGATGAGTACCTGACGTACCAATGTTGAAGGCAGCGGCAATGTCTCCTGAACGTCATTTCCCCAATTGAGTTCTATTGATTTATTCCGCACATTTGCCAACACCAGCGTGCGGGTGTCTTCGATGTCCTGTACGGTGAGCGGATGGTTCTGGAATTTGGCTTCCACCAACAGTGCGCCGATGATGTCCTTGATTTGCAAAAGCCCTCTTTCCAGCAGCGAGATGGTCTTTTGTATTTGAGGGTCGCTGCTGCCGTGTTTCTTTGCCGTGTTGATCGTGATGAGCATCCCGCCCAACGGGTTGTTGATCTCGTGCGCAATACCGGCGGTCAGTCTTCCCACGGCGGCCAGACGTTCGGAAACGAGCACTTGTTTCTCCAGGTTCTCCTTGTGTTTCAGGTCTCTCAGCATGCGCTTGAAAGCGCTGCCCATCTGGCCGATTTCGTCTCTGGATTCATACAAATCAAACTCATCCGGATCGGGTAACGGAGTTCCCCAACCCACTTTCGACATGCTTTCGGAGAGTTGCGTGAGCGGTATCGACATGCGCCATCCCCAGAACCAGGACAGTGGCAACAATACCGCTCCCACGATCAGCGTGGTGATAATCGAGCGCCAAACGATGTCATAGAAGTGTGGCAAGAACATGGAGCTGGAATAACCTATCACCAGAGTTCCCAATAACACCCCATCGGAAATTATCGGGGTCACCATGTAGGATTTGCCGGATTCCGCTAATTCCACTGACTTGGGGGTGTCAATCAGAGACCTGGATATTTCGGAGCTTAATTTATCGAGCTTGGGGTTGAGGAGTGATAATTCAGATCGCACCGGAAACTGCCTGGGGTGTGTTGAAACATATATTTGCTGGCGAGGATTTAATATCAGGATTTCATCGATGTAATTCTCTTTCTTTCCGCTGGAAGATTGCATGGGGGAGTTGATCGTTTCATAGGCTCGCCACACGTCATCATTAAGCAGCAGCGGCTTGAGCGAGTAGGCCAATATCCGGCTCATTCTGTCGGCATTTTGTTGCGCGTCATCTTTCAGGTCATAGTAAACCCCGTACATCAACGAGGCTGAGACTGACATTGCGATTATTGCAATCAACAAACTACCACGCAGGGGGATCTTGTAACGAAAGCTGAGATTGTGAAACATGCTAATTAGCCACCTTGAGCGCCATGGCAGCGATGGTCTCGAACATTTTATCGTTGCCGGATACAAACCCATCCAGATTCATTTTCTCCAGTAGTTTTCTGCCCTCTTCGTCGCGCTGCATGAAGAGCAGCACGGCGCGTAACGTATTCACCTCGGTTGTTGCCATGGATCTTCGTGAAACGATAGGCGGGAAGCCAAATTCAGGAGACTTATTGACGATGCGTGTCTGTGATGTCAGTTCGGGATGTCGAATTGCCTGGGAGTCCCAGATATAACCGTCTACTGCGCCGCCCTGTGCCACCCCCGAAGCGACGGCTTCTATGACCTTGCTGTGAGCCCATGTGAAAAAAGTTTTGCCGAAGAATGTGTCTGGTTTCTTGTTCAGCTTATTGAGTTCATAGACCGGTACCAGGTAGCCGGAGTTGGAATCGGGATCGGAAAAGGCAAACAGCTTGCCCTTCAAATCAACGATGGAGCGTGTCTTCCGGTCGTCGGCAGGAACGATCAAATATGACTGGTAAGTGGGTTTGCCGTGATAGACGGGCACGGCCAGCAGGCGCAAGAACTTCTTGTTGGTGATGTAAGGATAGCCACACAACCATGCAAAATCCAGTTTGCCGTTTTTCAGCAGCACAATAATTTCACGATAACTTGCGCGTTGTACGAACGAAACGCGACGATTCAAGCGGCTTTCCAGATAAAGTTGCCACGAATGAATAAGCGCGGTTTGTTCTTCCAGAAAGACTGCTGTCAGGCCGATACGCAACGGGGCGTGCTCATTGGCTTGGGCATACGTCAGCCCGCACAATGCCCAACACAGTAGCGCCAGTTTTATCCATCGTTGCATTTGCGCGACCCCGCGAATGAAATGATATTCCCTCAGTTCAGTATAGCCGAGTTTGTTTTCTCATCGCACCTACTAATTCAGGTTGAGTGGCAAGTACAACTTTTCTTGTTACGGTTCTGTAATTAGTGTTCGGTGGCGAGATGACAATGCGTTACCGAGCGGTAATGCCTATCCCGGGCAATTATTTGCTGGAGCCAACAATAAGCTTGTTGATACAAGGATGATATCCACATGGCATGGTTGTTGCTGAATTCTTCGGCACATCAAGGTTGTATTCGTATCAGATCGGTGGCAGGCCGTTGAGTTTTTCAGTCTGCAACGTGAATATTAAAGTTTAGGGAGAACCCCAATGAGCGAATTGTTAACTTCATCTATTGAGACCAGGGGTAAGCCGGGTTTGAAGCGTTATGCCATGGTGATCGATCTGCGCCGTTGCATCGGTTGCGATGCGTGCATGACCGCGTGCAAGGCCGAGTTCGACGTGCCGCTGGGTGTTTTCAGAACCTGGGTGCCCTACAAGGTAACTGGCACCTATCCTAATGTGCGCAAGATGTTCTTGCCGCGCCTGTGCAATCACTGTGACGATCCTCCCTGTGTGCGAGCCTGCCCGGTCGGTGCGACCTACAAGGTCGAGGATGGGGGCTTCGTGCTGCAGCGTTACGAGCGTTGTATCGGCTGCAAAGCCTGCATGGCATCTTGCCCGTACAACGCGCGTTTCATGTTGCCGAAGCACCGTACTTATACGGATATCACCAGCGTCGTGGATAAATGCACTTTCTGCCACCACCGTGTGACGCAGGGCATGAGTCCGGCATGCGTCACGACCTGTATCGGCAGGGCGCGTGTTTTCGGCGACATGAACGATCCCAAGAGCGAAGTTGCGCGACTGGTCGCTACACAGCCGAGCCAGGTATTGCGTCCGGAAGAGGGTACCAAGCCGCATGTGTTCTACATCGGCGCGGATCGCAACCTCACTGAGCCGAGTCGTGCGAGTTACAACCCGCTCGACGTGCTTGAGCAGGATCGCAAGTCCTTCAACAAGAATCACGAAGCATAGGAGAACATCATGGGTGACTACAATATTTTCCATCATATGCCGTGGTCGAGCACTTACTCGATTTACTTTTTTACCATCGGCATTGCGGCGGCGTTGTTCTTCTTTTCGGCGAGATCCTGGTTTGTTTCCGGGCAGGCTTTTGCCCCGATTCGCACATCCGCTGCCTATGTATCTTTTGCCTTGCTCGGGTTTAGCGGCTTGCTGCTGATCGGTGACCTGTCACAACCGTTGCGGTTCATCTATACCATGAATCCGGCCTATCTCAATTTCAATTCGCCGCTGGCTTGGGGCAGCCTGAATTTGATTTCGTTTGGCATCGTTTCAGTGCTGTATGTGATGGCGGTGAGGAATAATGACCAGGCCAAGGCCAGGCGTTTTGGCGTGATCGGTGCAGTGTTGGCGCTGGGCTTGCCGGTCTATACAGGCTTTGACCTGACCGTGCACCAGAACCGCCCGATCTGGAATACGCCATTGATGCCGGTGTTGTTTGTCGCGCTGTCGCTGGTTTCCGGTGCGGCAGTCGCCTCCTTTCTGGCGGGAGGCAAGGCTGAAACCCTTACTCATTTGCGTGTATACATGCTATGGGCAGGTGGAGCGGTTGCTGTCATGCTGATCTCTTTGCTGGGCACGACAGCCTACGGTGGTGTCGGTCAGGAGTTGACCTTCATGTTCATGACGAGCGGAATGCTTGGGGCCGTATTCATCGGTTTGGGCGTTCTGCTGGGTACGGCCGCGCCGATCGCTGTTCTGCTCGCGCCTATGGGTCGTCAGCAGCAGGGCATCATGATTGCAGCGCTATTGTTGCTGATCGGCGGGATGGCATTGCGCTATTCGATACTGGTCGGCGGACAAATTGCGCAGACCTACTTCTAAGGACGGGGAGAACGATATGCTTAATTTCAAAATTTCACGCCGCGCATTTTTACAGGCAAGCGCCGGTACCACTGCCGTTGCATTGGTAGCGCCCCGGATGCTCAAGGCCATGGAAATCGAAATGGCCGGCAAGGATTTCAATCCGGGCAGTTACGTTGAGCGGAAGTCGATTCCGATGACCTGCCATGTCTGCAACATACAGGATGGCGCCATTGCCTATGTGGAAAACGATCGTATCGTCAAGCTGGAAGGCAATCCCGAGCATCCTTCCACGCGCGGACGGCTCTGTGCCAAGGGCAATGCCGGTATGTGGTACACCTACGATCCGGATCGCATCCTTTACCCGCTGAAGCGTGTCGGCGCACGCGGCGATGGCAAGTGGAAGCGCATCACCTGGGACGAGGCGCTGACCGAGATCGCGCAGAAGATGGATGCGGCTTTGAAGGCTGATCCCAATTCCATCGCGGTGAAAAAAGGCCGCGACCGTTCCGGCGGAGTCTGGGGTCGTTTCATGAACACCCTGGGGTCAGCCACGGTGCTCAACCACACTTCGGTATGCGAATCATCCAAGAAGATCGGCATGGAGCCGACCTGGGGGCCGGACATCGAAACGCCGGATTTCGCCAACACCAAGTACATTCTCAACTTCGGCTCCAACATTCTTGAGGCGGCCTACTTCCACAATCCCTATTCGCAACGTATTGCAGAGGGGATGGGCGAGAGGAAGACCAAGCTGGTCACTTTCGATGTGCGCGTGTCCAATACCGCGGGTCGTTCCGACGAGTGGATCCCGGTATTCCCCGGCACTGACGGAGCGGTGGCGCTGGCTCTCGGCCATGTCATCCTGCGTGACGATCTGCAGGATACGGACTTCATCAACACCTGGTGCAATGTATCGGTCAATGAGATGAAGGCGCACTACAAACAGTACACACCGGAATGGGCATCGGCGCTTTCCGGCGTACCGGTGGAAACGATAGAGCGCATCGCAAAAGAATTCGCCACCACCAAGCCGGCGACGACATACACCTACCGCGGTCCGGCCAAGCATCTGTATGGTGCCTATAACGAAAGGTCGTGCATGATGTTGTCTATCATGACCGGCAATGTCGAAAAATTCGGCGGCTATTGTTTGCCGCGCGGCATGGGTTGGCCGCAGCCTCAGCCGGAACCGCCCAAACCGGAGCACTCGTCTTATCTGTCCACTCCGCCGGATTATCCGTTGGCGCATCACAAGGTCAGCCAGCTGATACCGTTCTGGATCGCCGAAGGCAAGCAGAAGATAAACGTCTATATGACCTATCAGGACAACCCGGTCTACACCAATCCCGGTGCCGATACGGTGTGGGGCAAGTTGTTCCGTGACGAAAAACTGATTCCCTACTTTATCTCGATGAGTCCGTTCATGGGCGAGGAAACGGCACTGGCCGACATCATCCTGCCGGACTGCCCGTATCTGGAACGCTGGGAACCTGAATCCATGCCCAATTCCCTGTGGCCGTGGCTCGGCATCCGCCAGCCGGTGATCAAGCCCTTGGGCGAGTCGCGCGAAAACCGCATCATCTTGCGTGACATCATCTGGAAGATGGATCCGGACGGCAAGCGCGGCATGAAGAAATACTGGAATTTCAAGGATGGCGAAGATTACATGCGCCAGCACTTCGATAATATTCCGGGACTGAAAGAAGCGGGTGGTTTGGACTTCCTCAAGAAGCATGGTGTCTGGCCCATCTATGGCAAGCTCAATCCTGAAACCGGCAAGATGTCGGACAAGACGGGACGTGAGATCGCCGCCGAGTATGGCCTGCACAAGAAGGAATTGTCGGCTGCCGACATGGCCGGAGCCGTAGCGGACAGCAAGGGCACCATCATGAAAAACGGCAAGTCCATCGGTGTCCGGCGTAATGGCAAGAACTACGTTGGCTTCCCGACCGGTAACCGTATCATCAATGTTCGTGTGGACGAGTGGGCGAAATACGGGTTCAACCCGATGCCAACCTTCAAGCAGATCCCCTGGCACAAGGACATGAAGGACGATGAGATGATCCTTACCACCTACAAGATCAATGTGCACAAGCAGTCGCGCACGGCGGCAGTCAAATGGCTTGCCGAGATCATGCACAGTAACCCGGTATGGATGAACACTGAAACCGGCAACAAGCTGGGTGTAAAGACCGGCGATCTGGTGCGGGTTGAAAGCAAGGTGGGATATCTGGTCACCAAGGCTTATGTGTTCGAAGGTATCCATCCCAAGGTGGTCGCCATTCCGACAGCGTTCGGTCACTGGGGGTATGGTCGTCTTGCGCAACTCAAACTCAAGGAGAAGGCAGGTGGCGAGTTTGGCGCACAGGATGATCCCGACTTGAATAACGTGTGGTGGGACGACAAGGGCGTGCACCCCAATGCCATCATCCCGGTGGTAGCCGATCCGATCGGAGGGTCTCAGGGTTGGTTCGATACGGTAGTGAAGGTCACCAAGGCGGGTCCGGATGACAAATACGGCGATGTCAAAGCGGATTATGACAAGCACGTAGCCGCCTTCAAGGAGACCATGCGTTACACCTACACTGGCGATTTGCACCGCAAGATGCATCCTGAAATGGCCTCCTGGGGTGGCCCCAAGAGCGTCGAGCATGGTGAGGGTGGTGGTCATCATTGATGCCATTCAAAATGATGTTCGCCAAATTTGAATTATAGATAACTCTTAAGGCAAGCTTTCCCAAGAGCAAGCAGAGCATTCCGGTCATGCCCTCCCTCATGACCGGATTTTTTTGAAAGGATCAAAATGCAGAACCAGAATGCAGTTGCCGTCGAAACGTTGGAGGATGTGACGTCCGTTGAAGAGATGCGCGCCCGCATCCGCTTCTATCACTTGCTGGCAGGCGCATTCGTTGAGGAGCCGGGCGCCGGTTATCTGGCTGCCATGCGCGCACCACTGGCTATGGCTGCGCTGACCGGGTTGGGTGTGAACTTCGAATCGGACTTTACCGATGCTTCATTACATGAACTGGCAGAGACGCTGGCGTGCGAATATGCAACGCTTTTCGTGACCTCGGGGGGCTGCCCGCCGGTCGAATCTGCGCGATTGACCGGACGTTTTCAGCAGCAACCCTATCACGAGGTGAAGGCCACCTATAAACGCTGCGGCTTCGAGCTGCAACAGGGAAAACATGCAGTGTTCGAGGACCAGCTCGGCGTCGAGTTGTCGTTTGTCGCTGCGATGCTGGAGCGTCAGGCGGCACTGCTGGAGTCCGGCGATTTGGCTGCCGCAAACCGTCTCGACAAGGAAGTGAAACGATTCTGGGCGACGCATCTAGGCCGTTGGGTGCGAGGCTTCTCCACTTTGCTGGAAAGGGTGACACTGCACTCCTTTTATCGTGAAATGGCGCGTATGCTGTATGCATTCACCGAAAACGAACTTGCTGTGTTGCAGGTCAGGGTCGATGACGTGGACGGTGGACGCGAGGCCGTGCCCAAGAGCGAGATTTCCGTTCTGTTCAATCCGGACGAACCCGTGTGCGGAAGTTGTGCACATGGTAAAACCCATGCATAAGGTACATGGAAGGATGAAGTATGGACAGCGAGTTTGCGTGGGGAGAGCTGGATGATCTGGAGATGTTGTGGAACGGCAATAATTTCGGTGCGGTACATGATTGGCTGGGGGAGCGCTGGAACTATCTGATCCAGAGTCGGCCAGATGGTGAGGGAGATCGGGATGCCCGGTTCCTTCAGGGGTTGGTGTTCGCCGCACTGGCGTTCTATTTCACCCAGAACCAGAATCAGGACGGCGCAGCGATGCTTGCCGACGATGCTTTGGCCGTCTTGCCAGAATACCTGCCGTCATACCGTGGAGTTGAGGTTGCTCCCATTCTGGAAACGCTGAATGTGCTACGCCCGTTGTTAAATGGCCTGGCGCATGAGGCAGAGTGCCCCTTGCAGCCGTTTGTGTTCAACAAGTTCAAATATAAGATCGAGGAATGACTACACTGGATAAAGGTGCCACATTATTGCGCTGGTCAGATGCCAATACACTGCATGGTGCTGAACCCGTTGTCGTCTTCGATAGCGATGGTTTGCCCGAGGAATTGGTTGGCGTTTCGGTGGTGTCGCGAACAGGCGGACGCGAACGTGTGATCGAGCTGGTCGGACGAGGCGCCGATCAGGTGCTGATCGGGGAACCGGCTTTGCTGGTTAGCGAACTGATCAAAACCCTGAGTGCTGAACTGGGTGCCGGAAAAGTCGGCGTTTGGGTACCGGCACGGCGCAGAAAGGTCAGTTGGACATTGGATCTGGTATCCAACAACGATTTCAAATGTCTTACTCCCTCCTATGGCAAAGCATCATGGGAGATACTCATGAATGACGGCACCGAAACAGGAACGGATGTTGAGTGGTGGATCGCGCAGATGTTTGAGCTGGGGGCATCCCGGGCATTGCTCGGGGTGGATATCGAAGATGACGGAGATCTGAATATCTGCGCCGGGCTGGTGGAGCGATTTGGCGCATCGCTCTGGCTGACACCGCTAATGCAGCCGGAAGCGGATCTGCTGCCGTGGATTCGATTGGGGCAGGCCAGAAACCTGGTTGTTCCTGCCCTCCAGTATGCCGACGAAGCCAGAATGCTGGCGCTGAACCAAGCTTTGGCATTGCCAGATGAACAGAAAATTGAAGCGGAACCCGCAAAGGAGGATATAGCTTGAAACGCACCGGAATAATTCTAGCCGCCATGGCGTGGTTGCTGATGTCGCCGGTGTATGCAGGTACTTCCGGATTTATCAATGTGGCACAGCTCAAAGAGCTGCTGAACAAGGATCAGCCATGCTGCGTGATTGACGCCCGTGATGCGGGTTCGCGCAAGAAACAACCCATACCGGTTGCAATTGTCTACCGTGATAACATCAAATCCAAAGCAGGCGGATATGCCCTGATAGTTGGAAAAGACGACAAGCAGGCGTTGAAGCTCGCGCAGAAAATCTCGGCTAAAAGCGATGGGGATGTCTTTGCGGTAGCAGGAGGTTATGCCACATGGCAACAGGCCCAGAGTGTTGGCGATATGAGTTCTGGAAAAGTGGATGGGATGCCAAGAAGTTTTATCATCCCCAGCAATACCTGCGAGCAGGGGAAACCCCTGCAGGTGTACAAGTAACTCATGGGCACCTCTAAAAATCCAACTTTCGTCGCAATACGGTGTTACTAGCAAAAATTTTTCGCTTACATATCATCATATATGCTGCGCTCAAATTTTTGTTCGCGCCTTGTCTTGCTTAGAAACTTGAATTTTTAGAGATACCCTTATGCTGGCCTTCCCGGAATTCCGTGCTACCCGCTGCACCCGCTACCGTTATCGTTATAACGAATGCAGCGCATGCGCCGATTCCTGCCCGCATGAGGCGATCGATTTGTCGGACGAAGGCATCAGCATCAAAACGGCGGATTGCCAGAACTGCTCGCTGTGCGCAGCCGCCTGTCCTACTGAAGCGCTGGTGGCTGATAATCTGCAGAAGGTCGAGGTGCTCAAACGCGTTGTCAAATTGACCGCGGTGACCTTTGCCTGCGCACCGTCACAAGCCAGTGGAGACGAGATCGTACCTTGTTTGGGCGGGCTGGATGCGGCGACGCTGGCATTGCTGCTGAGTCGCGGTGTAACAGTTGCCCTGGCTGGATCGCATCACTGCGCAACGTGTGCGCATGGCTCGCACGGGCAGGGCATGATGGACGCGCATCTGGAGGCGGTCGAACTGCTGCGCGCTAAAGTTGGCAATGAAAAGTGGGCAGAGATCAAACTGCTTGGTAGTGATACGGCAGACTCGTCCAAGACCGAACATGACCCGGTCAGGCGTCATTTTTTCCGGCGTTTTGTCGGGCGCGGCACCGATGAGTTGGCTCGTTCGATTTCGCCCAACGAGAATCAGCCGGCTCCACTCAAGGCGATCAGAATCGCGGCGTCTTTCTCCACTGCGGGACGTGAATTGCTGCAAATCGTGTTTGATGCAGAGTCGGCAAAAACGGCAACGTTGCCGCTGCATCCGGCGCTGCCGGTTGCCAGGATAGACATCAAGGCAGGCTGCACTGCCTGTGAGGCATGCGTACGAGCCTGTCCCACAGGGGCGATGCAGCTCAAGGAAAGCAGTACGGCATGGACGCTGGGTTTTCAGTTCTCTCGTTGTGTCGGATGTGCGGTTTGCATCGAGGTTTGTCAACCGGGTGTTTTATTTGCCCATGACGAGATGAGCGGACTTGCGAAGGAGTCCTCGCCCGTTATTCTGCACTCGCTTAACAAGCAACGCTGCACTCGCTGTGACCGCTTTTTTATTTCGGCTACGCCAGAAAAATTCTGCCCGATCTGTCTAGGGGATGATGACGACTTTGCTGCAATTTTTGGCTAGTCAGGACAGATACTCTTCATAAGTATGCTACAACGCTCATCCGCTATGGATGATTTTTAATGTCAGCAGGAGGTGTAATCATGGAATGGGAATTTACCCCGAAAGAAGTTGTTCAAGGCAAGGTTGCATACGGGCTGGAAGAATTCCGGCGCGATTTGTTTCAAGAGGTAAACTCGAATCTGCCAGTCGATTTGAACCCTGCGGATGCCAAACACCTGTTCGCTCTGGTTTACGATATGTGTTACTGGCTGGCTACCGGTCGCGAGCTGTCAGATTTTGAGCGGGAAATCGATGCTGATCTGGTTCTTGTTGCCAACTTGCGCATGGCACATCGTCATTGCAAGCCGAATGTAGAGATGTTGG
>JBDTPM010000203.1:0-4464 GCA_039932695.1 Gallionella sp.
CTGCATGCATGGCACCCCTCCTTTATTCGCCTCGATAACGAATAGTGGAGTTCAAATGTGCTGTGCATGCACCGTTTTTGCGGCAGCCTATTACTTAGGCGAATGGTTTACAAGGGTAAAATGCGGGGAAACCTCAGGGACGGAGCCCCATTCCAATTGCACCTCTATACCTACTCCTGCATCAACTGCAGTATCTGTTTTTCCACTTCTGGGTGATCAAACTCGCGCCCGCCGATCGCACGGAAACGTACATTGCCTTTTTTGTCGATGACGAACGTGGTGGGTAAGCCCTGCACCCCATAGGCACGGGACACGCTGCTGTCTTTGTCAAACAAGATCGGGAATGTCAGGTCAACGCCAAGGTCGCCGGTGAAAGTGAATACCTGGTCGCCGTCTTCCATCTGGTTAAGCGCCAGCACGACAAAATCCTTGCCCTTGAGCTTTTGGTGCAAGCGTTCCATTGAAGGCATTTCCCTTCGGCAAGGCGGGCACCATGTTGCCCAGAAATTGAGCATGATCACTTTGCCGCGATAGTCTTTCAGACTGAATTTCTTTGCATCCATATCTTCCAGTGTGAAGTCCGGCGCTGGCATGGATTCTGAAAGGGCTGTCAATTGGTAACCCAGCTTGGGTTGTTGACGTTCGGCAGCCTGTGCTGAAGACATCAGCAGGCAGCATAGAAATATCGATATGGATTTATATGGCATGTCAGTTCACTACCGTGTAGTTGGGCTGATTAAGGGGCGGCGGGTGCGCAGCTCATGTTGTCAATTCTCCCCTGATGTTTTTCCCCGGCCAGTGTCCAGGTGTAGATGAAGTCGAATTTTTCATTCCGGTCTATTTGTATGGTGGTGAAACCCTGCTGCCAGTCCCCGATGCCAAAGTCACCGCTTTCGGGCAGCAAGGTCCATGCAAAGGTGATGCCGACTTTGCGCCATTCTTCCAGCCACTGGGCCTTGGTCTTGACCGGGTAAGTCTTGCCGTTCTTGTCGACATAACGCCAGTCGGCAACCCGGTAACTCAACGGCTGTTGTGACGTGTTCTGGATGATACTGCCAAACACACAGTAACCGGCGATACGCTCGACCTCATCGGCAGAGAAGTCACGTTTTCCGTATACGGCACGAACAAAGTCGGGATTCAGTTGAATGAGCTCGATGCTGAAACCGTCGTCCTTTGCGGTCCAAGTCAACAGACCGCTGGCGTCGTTCTTATGGATGGTGACTTCTGCTGCCTGAACCTGTGCGTGCAGCAGGCACAGGCAGATGATGTTCAGCAGCAGGGCGTTTATGTTTGTCGGCATGGTTGATGGTCGATTAAAGGAGCTAGGCTCAATCTATGATCAATACGGCCGCCCATCCTTGTGCATGAACTTCCATACTTGATCGACGTGCGTTGCCTTCAGGTCGTCGTCGGGATAGCTGACTTCGTCGCCTTCGGTCCGGTCGCCGACTTCGAAATAGATCACCTCATCAGCCGAACGGTTGAGCAATTGGTGTGCGTTGCCGGTGCCGGCCTTGAATCCGGCGCACATACCCGCAGCCAGTTGGGTTTCGCCTGCGTCAGTGATCAGCGTCACGGTACCCTGCAGGATGTAGACGAATTCGTCTTGCCGGGTGTGCGCGTGGCGCAGTGCGGAACCTGCGCCCGGCATCAGGCGCACGTGGTTGACGCCGAAGTTGGTGAGCGCGAACAGGTCACCCAGCGGGCGTTTCTCGCGTCCCGACATGCGCGCGGCGAACGGCTCGGGGAGGATGGATGGTTTGCTGCGCGGCGGGGCATCTGCTGCGAGGATGGCTACAGGTATAGGTTGTTCAGTCATGGTGACTCCCGAAGAGAATCGATAAGGTCAGCGATCGATCTGTTACGGAACGAACAATTCGGGGTCGACCATTGCCCCGTTAAGTATCACGCTCCAGTGCAGGTGCGGGCCGGTCGCGCGCCCTGTTTCGCCGGAAAGCCCAATCAGCTGGCCTTTGCTTACAGTTTGGCCGGCTTGCACATCGAACCGGTCCAGGTGGCAATACATGGTGATGAGTCCGTTGCCATGGTCGATAAAAATTGTCTTGCCGTTAAAAAAATAATCATCAGCCGCCAGCACCGTGCCCGGCGCGCTCGCCTTGACCGGTGTGCCGCGCGCTACTGATAGATCAAGGCCGACATGGGGTGCGCGTGGTTCACCGTTGAAGTAGCGACGCAGACCGAAGCGACTCGCCAGCTCTCCTGCAACGGGAAGAACAAAATCCAGGTCGTTATCCGGCGCAGCACGCCAGTTCTTTTTCAGTCCGATGATGGCCGATATTTCGCGTTCAGCGCGAGCCAGGTCGGCGGCCGACAGCTCTACCTTGCTCTTGTCTTTTAGTGTGAGGCGCTGCTCGGGATAATCCTTGGGGTTGACGATGAACTGCCGCACTTGCGTTTCGCCGTCTATGCTGACGCGCAGATCATGCGAGCCCGGCGTCATATCAAGTGCCAGCCCGACCACCGCGAACCATAGCTCGTGATCGGATGTGACGAGAACAGGCTGAACGCCCAACCATGCCTGAGGTTTGCCGGTGCCGGTCAACGTGCTGGTCAGCGGTACGATCGCAACCCCGCCCGGCACATTGGAGGATTGCGGGAGGCCTGCATATGCAGTCAGGGGCAAAGCAAGAACGAACAGGACAAGCCGGCAGCAGTTGCGGAAAGTGTGGGTAATAAGCGGGTTCATTGGTTCGGCTGCAAAGGATGGATTTTAGCTGAAAGTTACCGGATTCGAATTGTTTTGGCTAACTGCCCGGCCGTTTTGCATTCACCGCCCTTGCCCGCAACTGCCCGCACGCCCCTTCGATCTCCTGTCCTGCCGAATCGCGTAACTTGGCGAGGATGCCATGCTGTTTAAGGGTGTGCACCATAGTCGCAGCGCGTTCGGATGAAGGGCGGCGAAAGTCCAGTCCGGCTACGTTGTTGAAGGGGATGAAGTTCATGATGGCGTATTTACCGGAGAGCAGCTGCACGATTCCATCCAGCTCCGCGTCGCTGTCGTTGATGCCCTCCAGCAACGTCCATTGATATTGCACCGGATAGCCGGTGGCGCGCGCATACTCTTCGGCGCGTTCCACTAATTCTTCGATAGCGATCTGTGGCGCGCGAGGCAGCAATCTGGCACGCAGTGTTTCATCAGTGGTGTGCAGCGAAAGCGCGAGCGCCGGTTTGACTACAGGAGTCAAAGATTGCCCTTCTCGTTTGCCCCCTCTCCCGCAAGCGGGAGAGGGTTGGGGTGAGGGTATTTCCAGGAGAGGCTGTGGTTGACTCATCAACCGCTCAAACACCCTTAAATCTCCCACCGTAGATAACACCAGATTCTTGTGGCCGATGTTGCCGTATGTGCCAAGCAGCTGGATCGCTTCGAGCACGTTGTCGAGATTGTGCGCCGGTTCGCCCATTCCCATGAACACCACCTTGTCCACTGCGCGGCGTTTGCGCGCGAGCACCACCTGGGCGACGATCTCCGCACTGCCGAGCTGGCGTTGCAGGCCGTCGCGGCCGCTCATGCAGAACACACACCCCACCGCGCAACCAACCTGCGTCGATACGCAAAGACCACCGCGCGGCAGCAGCACGCTCTCCACCATCTGGCCATCGGCCAGTTCGACCAGCAGCCGTGCGACGCCTTCGTTATCGTAAAATTCGCGTAGCGCCACGTTTGCCTCCTCTCCCGCAAGGTTTATAGATGGCCTTTCTCGTTCGCCTGGCTTCGCCCCCCTCGCTTCGCTCTCCCCGCTCGCGGGAGAGGATTGAGGTGAAGGACGGCGGGGGAGGGTTGGAGTGGGGGAGCGGTCATGACTTTCATTATTTTTGGTGGCATTCATCCCATGACCGTTGGCGGGATGTTCACTGCGCAGGCGCGCCAGACCATTCAACTCCGCTTCGATGGCGGGCAACTCATTGCGCAGCGCAAGCGGAAAGAAATCCTCTGCGGGGCTGTGCGCTCGATCATACGAGCTCACCTGACTCCAGCCGCGCAGCAGACGATCTTCGTGGCACGGCTTGGCACCGAGATCTCGCAGACGTAGTTTTAGCTGTGCGATATGCATCCGAGGGGGTTAAAAGCGAGTTAAAAGGTTCAGTTTCAAATTGTTTTGCTGCCCATCGCCTCGCCCATGCGTATCGCCCGCGTGGGTGACCATTCCGGATTGAAGTGCAGGGTGTCCTTCGGGAACAGCATCACCACCGTGGAGCCGAGCAGGAAGCGTCCCATCTCGTCGCCTTTCTTCAGCTCTATCACTTGATCGTCGTAGCGCCACTCGCGTACCGTGTTTGAGCGCGGCGGGTTGACCACGCCATGCCACACCGTGGCCATGCTGCCGACGATGGTGGCGCCCACCAGCGCCAACACGAACGGCCCGAACTCTCCATCGAACACGCATACCACGCGCTCGTTGCGCGCGAACAGCCCCGGCACGCCGCGCGCCGTGGCCGGGT
>JBDTPM010000204.1:0-2706 GCA_039932695.1 Gallionella sp.
CCGAGCACGCCATCGACTGGCTGGCGCAATATCACCATCTGCCGCGCAAAGACATCGACCCGTATCTCTACATGCTGCCGCACGAGCAGGCGGTGAAGCATTCGTTCCGCGTGGCCAGCGGACTGGATTCGATGGTGCTGGGCGAGCCGCAGATCCTCGGGCAGATGAAGCAGGCGGTGCGCCAGGCCGAGCAGGCTGGCACGCTGGGTTTCCTGCTGCACAAATTGTTCCAGCGCACCTTTTCGGTCGCCAAGGATGTGCGCACGCAAACCGAGATCGGCGCTAACCTGGTCTCGATGGCCGCCGCTGCGGTGCGGTTGGCCGAGCGCATCTTCCCCAGCATCTCGGAACAGCGTGTGCTGTTCATCGGTGCCGGCGAGATGATCGAACTCAACGCGGTACATTTCGCGGCCCGCTCGCCCAAACACATCACCGTCGCCAACCGTACCATCGAGCGCGCACAAGTGTTGGCGCGGCGTATCAATGGTCATGCGATCACACTGACCGATCTGCCGGAACAACTGGCACTGCACGACATCATCGTCACCTGTACCGCCAGTCCGCTGCCTATCCTGGGCAAGGGCATGGTGGAGCGCGCACTCAAAGCGCGCAAGCATCGGCCACTGTTCATCGTCGACTTGGCCGTGCCGCGCGACGTGGAAGCGGAAGTCGCCGAGCTGAACGATGTATTCCTTTACACCGTGGATGATATCGCCGAAGTGGTTAAGGACGGACTGGACGCACGCCAGGGCGCGGTCAAGGAAGCTGAAGTCATCATCGACTCCAGCGTGACCGATTTCATCCACTGGATGGAATCGCGCGAAGTGGTGCCGGCGATACGCGCACTGCGCGACCAGGCCGAACGCAACCGCCGCCACGAACTGGAAAAGGCGCTGCGCCTGCTGGCCAAGGGTGAAAGCCCCGAGAAGGTGCTGGATGCAATGAGCAGCAGCCTGACCAACAAATTCCTGCACGCTCCCACCCACGCGCTGAATCAGGTGCATAGCGGTGACCGCGAAGCTTTCCTCGAGGTGATCCATCGTCTATATCACTTTCAAACCGACGAATAAGCAACAGGCAGTCCGAAAAACTTTTGGCCGGGCACCCGAATGAATCCCAGCATCGCCGCCAAACTCGCTCAGCTGAGCGAGCGTCTGCTCGAAGTCAATCAACTGCTGAGTACCGAAGAAGCCACCCGTAACATGGACGCGTTCCGCAAGCTGAACCGCGAACGCGCCGAACTTGAACCGGTGGTGGAGCTATACCACGCCTACCAGGCCTGCCAGGCCGACATCTCCACCGCGCAAGGCATGGCCGGCGACCCCGACATGCGCGAATTCGCCGAGGCCGAGATCAAGCACGGACAGGAACGGCTGGCACAACTCAGCAGCGAGTTGCAGGTGCAGTTGTTGCCCAAGGATCCCAACGACGAGCGCAGCGTGTTTCTGGAGATACGCGCCGGAACCGGCGGCGACGAAGCTGCGCTGTTCGCCGGCGACCTGTTCCGGATGTACTCGCGCTATGCCGAACGCAAGCGCTGGCAGGTCGAGGTGATCTCGGAAAGTCCGGGCGAGATGGGCGGCTACAAGGAGATCATTGCGCGCATCGCCGGACAGGGCGCGTATTCGGTGCTGAAATTCGAATCCGGCGCACACCGCGTACAGCGCGTGCCGACCACCGAAACCCAGGGTCGCGTGCATACCTCGGCATGTACCGTGGCGATCATGCCGGAGGTGGACGAGGTCAACGACGTGGTGCTGAATTCCGCCGATCTGCGCATCGACACGTTCCGCGCGTCCGGCGCGGGCGGCCAGCACATCAACAAGACCGATTCGGCGGTGCGCATCACCCACCTGCCTACCGGCGTGGTGGTGGAATGCCAGGACGGACGCTCGCAGCACCAGAACAAGGCACAGGCGATGCGCGTGCTGGCGGCACGCATCAAGGACGCGCAGGTGCGCGAGCAGAATGCCAAGACCGCCGCGGCACGCAAGAGCCTGGTGGGCAGCGGCGACCGCTCCGAACGCATCCGCACCTACAACTATCCGCAAGGCCGCGTCACCGACCATCGCATCAACCTGACACTGTACAAGATGGATGCGATCATGGACGGCGACATCGGAGAACTCACCGGCGCGCTGATGGCCGAACATCAGGCCGAGCTGCTCGCCGCGATGGCGGAAGACATCCTCTGAATTTTGTAGGGTGGAAGCCCGTAGGGCGTTCCACCAAGTGATTCATGCGGCAGAACGCCCTACGGGCTTCTGCCCTACATGGGACTCTGTATGAACTTTCATATTGATGAGATTCTCCGCGACCACAGCAAACAGCTCGAGGCTACGCTGAGTCTTGATCCCGGCAGTGCCCGCATCGAAGTCCAATCCCTGTTGCAAGCCGTATTGGAAGTGGATCGCGCCTGGTTGCTCAGCCATCCGGAGCAGTCACTCGACACAGATCAACAGGAGCGATACATGGCATGGTTCGAGTGCCGCCTGAAAGGCGAACCGATCGCCTATCTGCTTGGTGAGCGCGAGTTTTACGGACTGACTTTCATAGTATCGCCCGCGACATTGATCCCGCGTCCCGAAACCGAATTGCTGGTCGATTTGGCGTTGCAACGTATCCCGCAAAGCGGCCCATTTCGTGTGCTGGACCTCGGCACCGGCAGTGGCGCGATCGCGTTGAGCATCGCCCGCTCCCGTCCGG
>JBDTPM010000205.1:0-6153 GCA_039932695.1 Gallionella sp.
TGCTGTACTTTCCGGCGTGGGGTCGCTGGTGTTCGGCATGGCCGATACGCTGGCGGTCGCGACGGTGGGCCGGGTGCTGGTCGGGCTGGGCGTTTCATCGATGTTCATCTCGTTGATGAAACTGAATTCGGTGTGGTTCCATGACCGGCATTTCGGCACGGTCGGCGGTATGTCCATCCTGCTCGGTAACTTCGGATCGGTGCTCGCCGCCACACCGCTGGTCTGGGCGGTGACGTATACATCCTGGCGCAACGTGTTCGATGCGGTGGGCATCTTCTCGCTGCTGCTGGGCGTGCTGGTGTGGTTCCTGGTGCGCAGCTATCCCGGTGAAGCTGGCCTGCCGTCGATGCGCGAAATGGAAGGCAAAGAATCGCATCCCGGTCATCAAGGGCACTGGTACGATGGACTGCGCACGGTGATGAAGAACCGTGCCAGTTGGCCCGGCTTCTGGCCCAATCTGGGCGTGGGCGGCAGCCTGTTCGCCTTTGCCGGACTGTGGGCCATTCCCTATTTGCGCGACGTCTATGGCATGGAACGCAATGCCGCTGCCAACCACACGATGCTGTTGTTGCTCTCGTTCGCGGTTGGCGCGATGCTGATCGGCATGCTTTCCGACCGGCTCGGCAAGCGCGTGCCGGTGATCGTTGGCGGCATCTCGGTGTACGTGCTGTGCTGGCTGCCTGTCGTGTTCGCCCGGCATTTACCGGCCAGTCTCAGTTATCCGCTGTTCGCGCTGATGGGGCTGAGCGCAGCGGGATTCACGCTGACCTGGGCCAGCGCCAAGGAAGTGAACCCGCCCGCGCTGTCCGGAATGGCGACCAGCGTCGTCAACACCGGCGCCTTTCTTGGCGCGGCGGTGTTGCAGCCGCTGGTGGGCTGGGCGATGGATCAGGGTTGGGACGGAAAGTTATTGGCGGGTGCGCGTGTTTATTCGGAACAGAATTATCAAATCGGCCTGGGCATCATGCTGGTCTTTGCGATCGTCGGACTGATAGGCGCGATGTTCATCCGCGAAACCAATTGCCGTTACATCGTTATTCCCAGGAACGGTGGCGCTCAGTCCCTTCCCCCTTGAGGGGGAAGGAACGAACCAGGTTCGCCTGGCAACCCGAATAGTTGCAGATACTTAAAGTAACAAAATTAATTTCAGCAAGACACAGTGCAAGGAGAACCTTATGGCAAATAATATTCTGCAACTATGGATCAACGGCCAGCGCACCGCTAGTCGCAGCAATCGTTTCGGAGATGTATTCAACCCGGCTACCGGCACAGTCATACGTCAGGTGCCCTTGGCCAGCCGCGAGGATGTCGAAGGCGCGATCGCCGCGGCAAAGGCCGCATTCCCCGCATGGCGCGACACCACGCCGCTGAGCCGCAGCCGCATCCTGAACAAATTCCGCGAGCTGCTCGAAACGCATCGCGCCGAATTGGCGCAACTGGCCAGTGAAGAGCACGGCAAGACGCTGGAGGATGCGGCCGGTTCGGTGCAGCGCGGCATCGAAGTGGTGGAGTTCGCCGCCGGTGCGCCGCATCTGCTCAAAGGCGAGCATGCCGAGAACGTCGGGCGCGGTATCGATTGTCACTCGATGTTGCAACCGGTAGGCGTATGCGCCGGCATCACGCCGTTCAATTTTCCGGCGATGGTGCCGATGTGGATGTTCCCGGTCGCGATTGCCTGCGGCAACACCTTCGTGCTCAAGCCCTCCGAAAAAGTGCCGTCGTGCAGCCTGCGCATGGCCGAGTTATTCAAGGAGGCGGGTCTGCCGGACGGCGTGTTCAACGTTGTGCCCGGCGACAAGGAAGCGGTGGACACGCTGCTGATGCATCCGGATGTGCGTTCCATTTCTTTTGTCGGCTCTACGCCGGTCGCGAAATATATCTACGAGACCGCCGCACATCACGGCAAACGCGTGCAGGCGCTGGGTGGAGCAAAGAATCATGCCGTCGTGTTGCCCGATGCCGAGCTGGACTTTACCGCCGACGCGATCATGGGCGCCGCATACGGTTCTGCCGGCGAGCGCTGTATGGCGATCTCTACCGTGGTCGCGGTGGGCGACATCGCCGACATGCTGGTTGCCAAATTGAAGGCAAGAGCCGAAAAACTGGTGGTTGGTCCCGGCGACAAGAAAGGCGTCGAGATGGGTCCGGTGATCTCGGCCCAGCATAGAGACAAGATCGTCGGCTACATAGACAGCGGTGTGCGGCAGGGCGCGAAGCTGGTATCGGACGGACGCGGCATCAAGGTGCCCGGTCATGAGAAAGGATTCTTCGTCGGGCCGACACTGTTCGACAATGTCAGCACCGGGATGACCATCTACCGCGAGGAGATCTTTGGGCCGGTGCTGATCGTGTTGCGTGTCGCCAGCTTCGACGAAGCGATCAATCTGGTCAACAGCAATCCCTACGCCAACGGCACCGCGATCTTCACCGCCTCCGGTGCGGCGGCACGGCGCTTCCAGAACGAGATCGAGGTCGGCATGGTCGGCATCAACGTGCCGATACCGGTGCCGATGGCGTTCTTCTCGTTCGGCGGCTGGAAGTCTTCGTTGTTCGGCGACCTGCACATGCACGGCATGGAAGGCGTATATTTCTATACACGCACCAAGGCGATCACGACACGCTGGCCGGAAGTGGCGGACAAGAACGCATCCACGCTGGTGATGCCGACACTGGGTTAAATTTATTGTCCATTAACCACAAACCCCTCCCAGCCTCCCCAACCCCTCCCAGCCTCCCCTTATCAGGGGAGGAGCGGGGGAGGAGCGGATTCGGTTCTCCCCCTGACTGCGGAAGGGTCGCTGCACAGCAGCGGGGTACCCTACGGCGTACCCCTTGCGGGTGCAAGGGGGAGCTAAAGGGGGTTTGGAGCGCATACCGCATAATAGACAATCCGTGATAAAACAATGCAGGCTGTGTTAGCGTAACCTGATCCGCGTGTGCCTCATCACTTGGTGAGGCGCGAGTCACAATTTTTTTGGAGAAACTTATGACTATCAATATTGGATTCATCGGCCCCGGCATCATGGGCCGCCCGATGGCGCTCAACCTGATGAAGGGAGGCCACAAGTTATGGGCCTATGCGCGCCGTCCCGAAACATTGCAACCGCTGACAACCGCAGGCGCCACGACGTGCGCAACACCCGCAGAAGTGGCCAAACATGCCGATGTGATCTTCACGATGGTTTCCGACACGCCGGATGTGGAAAGCGTTATCTTCGGCGAGCAGGGCATCGCCAAACATGCGCGTAGCGGCAGCGTGATCGTCGACATGAGCACGATCTCGCCGACTGCCACCAAAGTGTTCGCGGAACGGCTGGCGAAGCATGGCATCGACATGCTGGACGCGCCGGTGTCCGGCGGCGAAACCGGTGCGATCAACGGCACACTATCGATCATGGTGGGCGGGAATTCCAAGGTGTTCGAACGCGTCAAACCGTTGTTCGAATGCATGGGCAAGAACATCGTCTACATCGGCGGCAACGGTACGGGTCAAGTGGCAAAAGCCTGCAACCAGATCGTGGTCGCAGTGACCATCGAGGCGGTGGCCGAAGCGCTGACCTTCGCGCGCAAGAACGGCGCGGATGCGGCCAAGGTGCGCGAAGCGCTGATGGGCGGATTTGCCGGCAGCAAGATCATGGAAGTGCACGGCAAGCGCATGCTGGACAACGATTTCAAACCCGGCTTCAAGGTCGGCCTGCACCAGAAAGACATGCGCATCGTGATGGAAACCGCGCATCAGTTGGGCGTGGCACTGCCCGCCGCAGCTTTGGTCACACAGCATCTCAACGCGCTGATGGGTACAGGTTGCACCGACCTGGATTCGGCGGCGGTGGTCAAGATCGTCGAGCGCATGTCCGGGATGGGAGGCAATCATGCATAGCCGCTTACATCTACTGCGCGAGCCGGCATCGGGGTCGTGCGGTGCTCGGCATTCGGGGGCGCGTAGCGGTAAACTTCTGTGTGCATTCGGGTGCCTGTGCTCCTGCTCTCCCAATGCCGACTCGCTTGCTGCGAAAGGGTGGCGGCATCGCCGCCGGGTACCCGTCGGCGTACTCCTTGCGGGTGCTGCGATTTCTGTCACTATGCCCAAATAAATATTGTGGAGTGTTGCCAATGGAAAAGATCGTATTCCTCGATGCCGCCAGCATCATCGCCGATATCCGCCGCCCTGCCTTTCCGCACCAGTGGGAAGAGTATCCTGCAACGAGCGCAGAACAGACCGCGGCGCGGCTGAAAGATGCCACGGTTGCGATCACCAATAAGGTGTTGCTGCGTCGCGAAACGCTGGAGCAATTGCCCGGGTTGAAGATGGTCGCGGTCGCGGCGACCGGCACCAACAACGTGGATATCGATTGCTGCCGCGAGCGCGGCATCGTCGTATCGAACATCCGCAACTACTCGGTGCACACCGTGCCGGAGCACGTGTTCATGCTGGTGCTGGCACTGCGCCGCAACCTGCTGGCGTTCCGTAATGACGTGCGCAACGGCGCGTGGCAAAAGTCCGAGCAGTTCTGCCTGTTCACCCACCCGGTGCGCGACCTGCACGGCAGCACACTGGGGATCATCGGCCATGGTGCGATCGGCAAAGCGGTAGGGCAGATCGCGCTGGAGTTCGGCATGAAAGTGCTGATCGCCGAACACAAGGGAGCTGCCACAGTGCGCCCCGGCTATACCGCGTTCGACAAGGTGTTGCGTGACAGCGATGTGATCACCCTGCATCTGCCGCTCAACGCGCAAACTCGCCACTTGATCAGCACCACGGAGTTCGCGCGGATGCGACCCGGTGCGCTGCTGATCAACACCGCGCGCGGCGGTCTGGTCGACGAAATGGCATTGCTCGATGCGCTGCAAAGTGGACGCATAGGCGGAGCCGGTTTCGATGTGCTGGAAAAAGAACCACCCACGCAAGGCCATCCGCTGCTGGATCTGGATCTGCACAACTTCATCATGACACCACATATCGCCTGGTCGGGCAGAGAGGCGATGCAGACACTGGCTGATATGCTGACCGCCAACATCGAAGCCTTCGCTGCGGGTTCGCCGCTGAACCGCGTCACTTGACGAGGCTTTCCAGGAGTAAACGGCCATGAAATATCCCGCAGGCATCAATATCAATGTTCTGGTCACTCCTGAGCAAGCCGCCATCCTGACACCTGAGGCGATGCTCTTCATCGCCGATCTGGCGCGAATGTTCGAGCCGGTGCGTTTGTCGTTGCTGGTACGACGGGTGAAACGTCAGGCCGAACTGGACGCAGGCAAGCTACCCGACTTCCTGGCCGAGACGGCAGATGTGCGCAACAGCGATTGGACGATTGCCCCTGTGCCCGCCGAACTGCTGGACCGGCGCGTCGAGATCACCGGCCCGGCAGAGCGCAAGATGCTGATCAATGGACTGAATGCCGGCGCAAAGGTGTACATGGCGGACATGGAAGATTCGATGGCGCCGACCTGGCACAACGTGATCGACGCGCAGATCAACCTGCGCGATGCGGTCACCCGCACGATCAAACACGTCAACCCGTCCGGCAAGAGCTACCAGTTAAACGAAAAAACTTCGGTGTTGTTCACGCGCCCGCGCGGTTGGCACATGGTGGAGAAGCACATGACGGTGGACGGCAAACCGGTGTCCGCCAGCCTGTTCGACTTCGGTCTGTATTTCTTCCACAACGCCAAGGTGCTGCTGGCCCGTGGTTCTGCGCCGTACTTTTACCTGCCCAAGATGGAAAGCCACCTCGAAGCCAGATTGTGGAACGACGTCTTCGTCCATGCCCAGCAATACATGAATATTCCGCGCGGTACCCTGAAGGCGACGGCACTGGTCGAGACCATAAGCGCGGCATTCGAGATGGACGAATTCCTCTACGAACTGCGCGAGCACTCGGCCGGGCTGAACTGCGGGCGCTGGGACTACATCTTCAGTTGCATCAAAAAATTCGGCCGCAGCCCCGATTTCATCCTCGCCGACAGAGGACTTGTGGGTATGACTTCACCTTTCATGCGCGCCTATTCGTTGTTGTTGATCAAGACGTGCCACCGCCGCAACGCTCACGCAATCGGTGGCATGGCAGCCCAGATCCCGATCAAGTCCGATCCGGTGGCGAATGAAGCAGCCCTGTCCAAGGTGCGCGCTGACAAAGAGCGCGAAGCGAGCGA